>CAMJRV010000066.1 GCA_946408315.1 uncultured Bacillota bacterium
GCGTATCCCTTCTATTTCAAATATGCTTCACCCTTATCGAAAGAAAATTCAAAAAATTTATAAAAGATATTGACAGTCATTTTAGAGTGGATTATTATAAAGCCATAAGCTTTGTACGTACAAACGTACGATAGTACATACGTACCGTCGGTAGATGGAAAGATACAGGTGGCAGGTTTGGTTATTCAAGGAAAAGCGGTTTCAAAAGGAATTTCAATTGGCAAGGTTTTTCAATATGTGCCGTTCAAACCGATCGTAACGGAGCACATGATTCAGAAAGCCGAAGTGGAAGAAAGCATTTGTTCGTATGAGGCAGTTCGGGACGAAGCGAGAAGAGAGTTCTGCGCGATCATCGAAAAGATGGCGAACGAGGAGGATGACAAGAAAAAGATATTTTCCGCACATATTGAGATTTTAGATGATGATGAGATAAACGAAACGATCTATGCTCATATACGCGACGACTTATATTCCGCGGAATACGCAATTCATTCCGCGTATGAGACCTTTATCGGTATTCTCTCCAGGGGGAAAGACCCCTTGATCAGAGAGAGGGCGTTAGACTTACAGGATATTAAAATGCGCCTTTTGCGGCTGTGGTTCAAGGCTCCCGCCGTCAATCTTTCCAATCTGGAAGAGCCGGTGGTTGTGGTTGCCAATGACCTTTTCCCTTCCGATACGGCAACGATGAGAAGGGAGCATGTCCTTGCCATTTTGACCGAAATCGGAGGAGAAACCTCCCACACGGCGATTCTGGCAAAGAGCTTCGGGATTCCTGCGATTTTAGGATTGACGGACGTTACGCAATTATTAAAGCCGGGAGAGACGGTCATCGTAGATGCCGTGGAGGGCAGTGTCATTTCAGACCCGACCGAAGAAGACCTTATAAAGTTTAAAAAGCGGATGGAAGAAGAGAAGCTCAGAAAAATGGAGACTGAGAAGTTTCTCGCGATGGAACCTTACACAAGCGACGGCGTACGAATTGATATCGCTTTAAATATCGGCTCCGCCGAAGCTCACGAGCTTTCCTTCGCAGAAGTGACAGACGGCGTCGGACTCTTCCGGACGGAATTTTTATACATGAGACGATGCACCATGCCTTCAGAGGACGAGCAATATGAAGCTTACAAAAAGGTGCTGGAAACGTACGGAGATAAGCCGGTCATAATCAGGACCCTTGATATCGGAGGAGATAAGCAGCTTGAATGCATGGAGCTTCCGAAGGAAGAAAACCCATTTTTAGGTCTGAGAGCACTGCGGTTATGCTTTGATATGATGCCGGTGTTCAAGACGCAGTTGAGAGCCTTATACCGTGCGAGCGTTCACGGTACGCTTTGGATCATGTTTCCCATGGTCGGGAGCATCGGAGATATCCGCTTTGCAAAGCAGATTGTTGAAGAGGTCAAGCACGAGCTTCAGATAGAAGGCCATGAATACAGTGAAACCGTTAAAGTCGGGATCATGATAGAGATTCCTTCCATCGCAATCATGGCGGATATCGCCGCCTCCGAGGTCGACTTTGCGAGCATCGGTACCAATGACCTGTGTCAATACTTAACTGCGGTGGACCGGTTAAATCCGAAGGTGGCGAAATATTATCAGAGCTATCATCCCGCCATGTTCCGGTTGATCGGCAATGTCGTAAACGCGTTTCAATCCCAGAAGAAACCTGTCGGCATCTGCGGGGAGCTGGGCGGCGAATCGCTGGCAACGGCTGTACTGATTGGATTGGGGTTAAGAAAATTGAGTATGAACAGCTCGTCGATCGCTTCCGTTAAAAAGACGGTATCGGAGATCAATATCAGGAAAGCGGAGCGCATGGCGCAGACCGTTTTGGGACTGTCGACCGCCGCGCAGGTAGAGAGCTTCCTGAAGAGCGAGATGAATGAGAAATAAGGAGGCAAATATGTATTCAAAGAAAACTGTCGTTCAAAACAAAACCGGATTACATGCCCGCCCGGCATCGGATTTCGTTGCCGCGGCAAAAAAATATAAATCAAAGCTGACGATTAAAACTTCAGAAGAGGAAGCGAACGCAAAATCGATCATCCTGCTGCTCTCTTTGGGGGTTTCCGCGGGGACAGAAGTAGAAATCTGTGCCGACGGGGAAGATGAAGCGGAAGCGGTTGAAGCGCTGGTCAGCCTGATTGACAGCAAATTTGGTGAAGAATAAGGAGGGATATTATGGACAAATTTGAACTTGAGAAAAACATGCCGATCCCATTGTATTATCAGATTGAACAGTTTCTCAGAGAGCAGATTTCGAGTGGGGAACTGAAGCCTGGGGATCAAATCCTGACAGAAGAAAAGCTTTGCCTCAAATTCGGCGTAAGCCGCGCGACGGTAAGGCGTGCAATTGCAGACCTTGTTTATGAGGGCCTTCTGGAGAGGAATTATTCAAAGGGGACCGTAGTAAAGCAGCCGAAGATCATACAGGGGCTGTTTGAAGCGACCAGCTTCACAAGCGATATCATGAAGTCCGGAAAGGTAATCACCACAAAGATCCTTGAATTCAGAAAGATACTGGCGGATAAATTCCTGTGCCAGACACTGCAGATCGATAAAGAGGACTACTTACATTTCATAAAGAGAGTAAGATATGTTGACGATATTCCGATCTGCGTGGAAGAAATCTATCTATCTGTTAAGATGCTGCCGGACTTTTCAAAAGAGCTCTTCACAGAGGAAGGCATGAATCAATCTACGTATCACGTTTTACAGGAGCATTATGGCATTCTTGTAAAGCACATCGACGATACGATGTCCGCAGAAACGGCAGGCGATAAAGATGCGATCTTGCTTGATATTTCAAGCAACAGCCCTGTACTGCTAAGGCAAAGAATCAGCTATGACTCTTTTGACCGGCCGCTTTCCTATTCCAATGGCAGGTACATTATTAATATAAACTTCAGCTTTCATGCAAAGAACGTTTAAATTTACGGGAGGTATAAGATGAATGAAATTGCTGTAAAAATTGATGCTGCGATCCGTGAAAAAAAGTTTGAAACCGATGAAATTCTCCCGGGCTATGAGAAGCTCGCGGCTATGTTTGGCGGAAATATGGAAGAGGTTCGCAATGGAATCGGAGATCTGGTCTATGAAGGCGTTTTGGAAAGAGTGCCGTCAAATAACGAGCAGGTGAGAGTCAGGGACCCATATCTGTGGGATGTGGTGAGAGGCAATCACAGCTTTACGGGAGAGGCGAAAAAGAGAGGCCAGAAACCCGGCAATAAGATTCTGACCTTTGAAACCCGCAAGGCGTGGCCTCAGATCATGCAGCGCTTGGATCTCGCAGAGAATGAAGACGTGCTTGTGATGGAGCGTTTACTCTATGCTGACGATAAGACGGTCGGGCTGGAATTCTCGTATATGCCGGCAAAATATTATGAGGGAGTAACGCGCGAAATGTATGAAGGGGGCCAGTCAACCTTTGCGGTAATGGAAGAGCGCGGCCTGATTCCCGACAAGGGCGTCGACGAAATCTCAATTGCGACACTTGAAAAAAGAGAGGCGGAGTTGTTTGGGATGGACGAAGGCGTGCCGGTGCTGATCCGGTTCAGAGTGACGTTATCTCCGGCAGGGATTCCGATTAAAGGCTCGAGGGCAATTTATCTGTTCAGACCTGGTTACGAATTGAAAATATAAGAGGAGATAATTATGAAGGCCTTAATACTTGGTGATCGCTTTATGACAAATGAAGTTTTGACGGAATGCTTTGAAAAAGTCTTTCACGATTATCCCGAGAAGATCGATCGGATTTATCACAGCGACAATTGGCCTGTGGAGCCGGTTGAAAGAAATGATGAAGTTTGCGAATACTGCGGAAGCGATCTGGAGATCGTCGAAAAAATAAAAGACGTCGATATTCTTTTAACCCATACGGGCTGTATTACGAGAAGAGTTATCGCAGCCGCCGAGAATTTAAAAGTGATCGGCGTCGGGCGCGGAGGACCGGTAAACATCAATGTGGAGGCATGTACGGAAAAAGGAATTCCCGTCATGTATGCTCCCGGAAGAAATTCCGGCGCCGTAGCTGAATTCACAGTCGGCCTGATGATCGCGGCCACCAGAAACATCGTATCGTGTCATCAATCTTTCCATAACGAAAAAAAATGGAGAGGCGACATGTACGCATATTCATACATAGGAAACGAGCTGTCGAATTCCACCGTTGGACTGGTTGGATTCGGAGCAATCGGATCAAAAGTAACAAAGATCTTGAATACGTTTGGCAGCAGGGTTGTCGTTTATGATCCCTATATCAGTGAAGAGGCAAAAAAGAATTTTAACTGCCGGTTTGTTGATTTAAACACTCTTTTGAGAGAATCGGACATCATATCGCTCCATGCCCGGTATACCGCTGAAACGTATCAGATTATAGGCGCAGAGCAGATTGAGATGATGAAAAACACAGCATATCTCATCAATACCGCCAGAGGCGAATTGGTCAATCACGAAGCGCTGTATTCCGCGCTGAAAGCGAAGAGAATAGCGGGTGCGGCATTGGATGTGTTTGAAGGCGAACCTCCGGAGGATTCCAGTGAGTTGTTTCAACTGGATAATGTGATCGCATGTACTCATTTGGCAGGAGCCTCCAGGCAGGCGGCTCTGATTGGCGCTCAAAAAGCCTGTGAGGGCATCCTCCAGATTTTAACCGGACAGAAGCCCGAGTTCTGCGCAAACAAGGAAGTCCTTGAAAGATGACAACAATTGCCTGATAGGAAAGGAGTATGGTATGGAAAAATTAACTGTAGAGAAAATCGCGAAGATGATCGATCATTCCCTGCTGCAGCCGCAAATGACGAGAGATGAAATCGATGAAGGCTGTGAAATCGCTGCGAAGTATAACACCGCTTCCGTATGTGTGAGGGGATATGACGTTTCGTATTGCGCCGAAAAGCTGAAAGGAACGGATGTCAAGGTCTGTGTCGTCACAGGGTTCCCCCACGGCAACAGCACGACGGCGTCGAAGGTCTTTGAATCGGAAGATGCGATTGCAAACGGCGCGGACGAAGTAGACGTCGTGATTCCCATCGGGCTGGTTCGCTCCGGAATGTATGATTATATGAAAGACGAACTGGCGGCGGTACATAATGTCTGTTCAAAAAAGGGCGTTCCTTTGAAAGTTATCTTTGAAAATGCCTTTTTAACCAAGGAAGAAATTGCGGCATGCTCAAAGATCTGTGATGAATTGAATGTCGAATTTGTCAAAACCTCGACCGGTTACGCCCCGACGGGAGCGCTTGCTGAAGACTTGTCCATCATGAGGGAAAATGTAAAAGATTCCATTGAAATTAAAGCGGCCGGCGGCATTCGTACCTTAGATCAGCTCATCGAGTTTTATGAGATCGGCGTGACCAGGTTCGGTACGCGCTCAACAGCGGAAATTATTGCGGAAGCTGTGGAAAGAGGACTTTAAGATTATGAAAGAGGCCCTTTAACGCAAGGGATAAGGAGAAAGTAAAAGATGGAAACAATGAAGGCGTTAGTTCTTACAGGGAAGCAGCAAGCGGAATACATAGATGTAGAAAAGCCTGTATGCGCGAAAGATGGAATGATTTTAAAAATTGAAGCGGTTGGATTATGCGGCTCCGATGTCCGGACTTATGTCCATGGGCATTCAAAAGTGAAATATCCGGCAATCATCGGCCATGAAAATGCAGGCGTAATCGTCGAAATCGGCGAGGAGGTCAAAGCGGACTGGAAGGTTGGCGACAGAGTCATCGTAAATCCGGCGATCCCCTGCGGAAAGTGCTATTACTGCACCCATGACGACATGTCGGGATTATGTGAAATTTTGAGTGTTTACGGAAACGACATTCCGGGCGGCTTTGCACAGTATATGGCAATCCCCGGGGTCGGAATCGAGAAGGGTCAGATCATACGAATCCCGGATGAAATCGACTTTGATGAAATCATTATCGTTGAACTTTTAGCCTCGGTAATCAAATCCCAGGAGCATATGAGAGTGAGTCTGGGCGATACGGTCGTCATTATAGGCTCGGGGCCGATTGGCTGTCTGCATGCTCAGATCGCAAAGCTTCGGGGAGCTACGAAGATTGTCATGGCGGACATCAATCAGGAACGGCTTTCCATGGTCGGCAAGTTCGGAGCGACTCATCTTGTAAACTCAGGCCAGGAGGATCTCGTGAAGATCGTCAAAGAGATTACGAACGGACGGGGTGCGGATGTTGTGATCGTTGCGGCTCCGACTGCGGAACCTCATCAGCAGGGACTGGAAATGCTCCGGAAAGAGGGCAGGCTCTCCATGTTCGGCGGCCTGAATAAGGATAATCCCTGGACGAAGCTCGACGCAAATTTGATTCATTATAATCGCTTGGAGATCCATGGAGCATACTCTTACTCGTTTGCCAACTTTATGCAGGGATTTGAACTTGTTTTGGCAGGCAAGATCAATAAGGACATCGTTACACACAAGATCCCGTTAAAAGATATGCCCGAAGGAGTAAAGCTGATCCAGGCGGGAAAAGCGATCAAGGTTGTGCTGAAGCCGTGGATGGAATAGGGAAGAGAAGCTTTTAGCAGTTATAAAAGGAGAGGGAAGCAATGAAACGACTGGAAACAATGACTCATAAAGAACGAATGAATGCGATTTACAACAGGAAGCCTACCGACAGAGTCCCGTTCATTCATAGAGGATATGGTTTTTGTGCGAAAAACACAGGATATTCCATAGCGGATATTTATGAAGACCCTGAGAAGAGCTACCTGGCGCAGGCCTATACGGCGGAGCAATTTAATTCTGACGGCGAACCCTTCTACACTTTTGTATCATACGGTTCTTGGGAATTTGGCGGAGAAATCAATTGGCCTGTCGATCGCTACGCCTCCGGACCCTCCGTTGCCAAGCGTCCCGTACAGAGTTTTGAGGACCTGGATTCCTTGGTACTTCCCGATCCCAAGACTGCCGGGTGCGTACCGTATTCCATGGAGTTTGCCAAGCTTCAGGAAAAGAACGGTTCTCAGATCGCGTTTGTATGCGGAAGTCCTTTTACCCATGCGGCAAATCTCTGCGGCGTTGATACCTTTATGAAATGGATCATCCGAAAGCCCGATGCGGTGCATAAGGCGATGCGCTTAATGACAGACCACATTTTATCCGTAGCCCAGTATTATATCGACACGTTCGGCAAGGGCAGAGTCCTCGCACGTTCGGCGGCGCCGTCGGAAAGCAATTCGCTGATTTCACCCAAGCAGTTCAATGAGTTCGCCGCTCCGTACATCCAGGAACTGCATACGAAAGTCCTTGAGATGGGGGCCGAAAGAATTTACTGCCATATCTGCGGAGAGCATAATGCGAACCTTCCGCGCTGGGCTGAAATTCCGTTTGGAGATCCCGGAATGCTGAGCTTTGGACATGAGGTTACGATTGAAACGGCGGCGAAGACTTTCCCGGAGCATATCATCTGCGGCAATCTTGATCCTCAGATCATAGCAAAGGGCAGTCCGCAGGAGGTATATGAAGCGTCGGTGAAAGTCATCGATGACGGCAAAAAGTTTGCGCCCGGCAGGTTTGTATTCATGAGCGGCTGTGAAATTCCGGCGTCGACCACGGGACATAACATTTATATGATGCAGAAAGCGGTGGAAGAGACAGGGTGGTATTGATATGAGCTTTGCTGGACTGAAGACTTGTAAGTCAATGATCATCACGGACTGTGATGCGAAATCCGATACGGAAGTGATTGCCCGGCTATGCGATTTAGCTCAGGAGCAAAACTATGTAAACGAAATCTTCAAAGAGAAGATTTTGGAGCGGGAAAAGGAGTATCCGACGGGACTTGCCACGGTGGTTCCTATTGCCATCCCTCATATCCATGACGGCTGTCTCTCATCCTTTTTCTCCATCGCTACCTTTGATACTCCTGTTGAGTTTTCGGCGATGGACGGATCAGATGAGAAGGTCATGACGCAGATTGTATTTCTGTTTGGAATCACCGACCCAAGCTACCAAACAGCGGTTTTGAGAAAATTCAGCATGATTTTTCAAAATGAAGAGATGTTAAACAGCTACATCTCTATAAAAGACCGTGATCTGCTGCTGGATAAGCTGAAACAGGATTTGGAAGATTATATCATACTCTAGGCCATTGACCAGGTTACTTTGCTTGGTAACCGCTGCTTTATTCGGTAATACTAATTACATCATAAAAATTTAATGTGAAGGGAGAGATTCTTTTGAAAAGCTGTGTCAATATTGTTGTCGCTTGCGGGGGCGGAATTTTTACGACAACTGTTGTAACTGAAAAAATTCAGGAAATTTTAAAAAAGGAAAAGATCGGTTTCAACATATCCCCGCACAAAATTACAGAGGTTCCCAATATTACAGGTGCAGATCTTATTGTGGTGACGGGGAAGACGTCCGAAACAAATAAGGCAGGCGCGCCGGTGATGCTGGGCCTTCCCCTCTTTACCGGAGTCGGCGCTGAAGAATTTACAGCGCAGCTGCTTGCAAAAATACGCGAAATAATGAGCAAGAGCTAAATCATTCATTACAAATTTGGATTATTTTGGGAGGATGAAAGGAATGCAGATACTGTTTGATATTGGAACTGAAATCAGTAAAATAATGGGCCTCTTTGGTACCGCTGTAATTGTCCCCTTTATAATATTTATCATCAGCCTGATTATGGGCGTCGACGTGAAGAAGTCGTTTAAAGGGGCTCTGTACATGGCAGTCGGTCTTACGATGTTTAATGCCCTCTTAGGCGTTCTGCTCGGCGGGATTGCTCCTTACGTCATGGGCATGGCGCAAAACGCGGGAATTTCACTGCCGTTTGTCGACGTAGGCTGGCAGGGCGCGTCTGTAATCGTGTACTCGAACCAACTCGGTTATCTCTATTTAATTTTAGGACTGGGCTTGAATCTCCTGCTGTTCTCGCTGAAACTTACGGATACGTTCCAGCCCACCGATATTTGGAATTACTATCAGTTTGTGTTCTGGGCGATCATCGTTCAGTTCGTAACCGGAAGCTTCGTTCTCGGCGTCGCGGCGGCAATATTTATGAATCTTGTAGTCTTGCTGATCGCGGACATTATCGCTCCCTCTTTGCAGGAATATTATGGGTATGACAACGTGACCTTAACCAGCGTTCCTCAGGGC
Source organism: uncultured Bacillota bacterium (assembly GCA_946408315.1). Classification (GTDB taxonomy): domain Bacteria; phylum Bacillota; class Clostridia; order Peptostreptococcales; family Anaerovoracaceae; genus Anoxybacterium. Next base: position 9,125 of record CAMJRV010000066.1, read on the forward strand.
GGCGCACCATTTGCAATGATCGTCAGATGGGCGATGAAGAAGCTGAAAGTAAAAGAATACAATTTCGATATGAAGGGATTAAACGAGAAGTTCGGATTTTGGGGGGAACCTTTGACGATCGGACTGCTGGTCGGTCTGATGATAACGATATTGGGCTCCTTAAATGTAATCGGACAGGCAAGCAGCTGGACCGGAATCTTGTCTGTAGTACTTACCGTTGCCGGCGTCATGGTGATCTACCCGAACGTATCGGGCTTGTTTGTAAAAGGGCTTATCCCGTTAAGCCAGGCCATGAACAGTAAAATCCGCAACAATAAGATGAAGAGAGAACAATTCCATATTGCGATGGACCCGGCGATTTATTTCGGAGAGAGCTCCAATCTGACGGCCGCGTTGATTCTGATTC
>CAMJRV010000067.1 GCA_946408315.1 uncultured Bacillota bacterium
GGCAGAGAAGACGCCGCCGACGGCAGCGGATTTATGGAGTTCTACGGGAGAGGCTTTGTGTCCGATCCCTGGGGCAGCATCCTGACCGAAGGGAAGAGAAACGAGGAGGACCTCATCGTAGCCGAGCTCGATCTGGACGAGATCAAGCGCGCCCGGGACATCCTTCAGTTTCACCGGGACAGAAGAGTGGATTCCTACGGGGAAATTCTGAAGCTGTCGATCCGGTAGACAAAACCCTGAAGCTGTCGATCCGATAAGCAAAAAGCACTTTACATTGTTTCTGAATTATTTCTATATTTTTTTAAGAAGAAAGGATGAATCAAATGGAAGAACTGAAAAACAAACAGGCTGCCTCCGATCTGGAACGGTTTGGCTATGAGCAGACCCTAAACCGGGTCCTCCCCCTGAGCTCCCTGATCTTTTACGGGCTTGCCTATCTCTGCCCTGTGACGATTTTTTCGACCTACGGACTCGTATCGAACATGACCCACGGCATGCTGTCCCTGACGTATGCCGTCGCCACCGTCGCCATGTTTCTGACCGCGCTGAGCTACAGCGAAATGGTCAAGGCCTATCCGGTGGCAGGTTCCGTATATTCTTATGTACAGAGGAGTATAAACCCGCACCTTGGCTTTCTCGCAGGCTGGGCGATCCTGATGGATTACCTGCTCCTGCCGATGATCAACTACCTGCTGGCAAGCATTTTTCTCGCCCCGGTCTTCCCCGACGTTCCGGCGTGGGCCTGGATCGTCGGTTACATCATCTTTGTCACGATCATCAACTATTTCGGCATTCAGCTCACCGCGTGGGTCAATAACGGGCTGATCATCATTCAGGCCGTCTTTGTCGTCGCGTTTCTTCTTTTCGTCATCAAATGGCTTGCGACGGGAAGCGGAGCCGCCACTTTCTTTGATATGAACGCCTTTATCAACAACGAGGAGCTTTCCTCCATCGGCTTTGGAACGATCCTGACGGGAGCTTCCATTCTGGCCCTGTCCTTCCTGGGCTTCGACGCGGTAACCACCGTATCCGAGGAAGCGATCAATCCGGAGAAAAACATCGGAAAAGCCATCATCATCACCTGCCTCGGCGCCGGCATCTATTTCATCATCGTCGCCTATCTTTGCCAGCTTTCGTGGCCGATGGGCTGGAACGAGTTTGAATCGGTGGATTCCGGAGCGTATGAGCTGATCGGAAAGGTGGCGGGAGTTACGATGGGCTACCTGTTTACCGCGGTCTATTGCATCGGCTGCCTTGCTTCCGCCATGGCTTCGCAGGCTTCGGCTTCCAGAATCCTGTTCGGAATGGGCCGGGACGGTTCGCTGCCAAAGAAAGTTTTCGCCTATATCCATCCCAAGCATAAGACGCCGACCTTCAACATCTTCCTGATCGGCGCCATCAGCCTGGTGGGAGTCAAGCTCTCGCTGGGAGCGGCGGCTTCTCTGATCAACTTCGGCGCGCTGGCCGGCTTTGCCCTGGTCAACTTCTCTGTGATCGCCCATTATTTCGTCAAGAAAAAGCAGAGGGGGACCTGGAACACGATCAAATATCTGATCCTGCCGTTGGGCGGGGCTGCCGTCTGTCTGTCCATCTGGGTCAGCCTGGATATCCACTCCAAAATCCTGGGCTTTAGCTGGCTTGCGGTAGGAATTGTCTACCTGGCCGCCACCACCAGCTTCTTCCGGAAGCTCCCGCCGGATTTGAAGATGGAGGAATAAAAAATGAAAGCAGATATCGTCATCAAAAGCAATGCTGTCTTTGACAGCATTGCAGAAAAGCCCTTTTGCGGCTTTGTCGCCGTAAAGGAAAACCGAATCATCGGCGTCGGGGAGCAAACGGGCGCCGGCGAATACATAGGAGACGGCACGACAGTTTTGGATTATGGCGAACGGCTTGTGATGGCGGGCTTCCACGACAGCCACACTCATCTTCTGATGGCAGGGATGTTCCGGACCTACGTCAATCTGATCGACGCCAGATCAGAGGAGGAAGCGGCGCGCATGGTGAAAAAGGCCGCCGACGAAGCTCCCGATCAGGACGGCTGGATCATCGGCTTTAGCTGGTACCATGTCTTCTGGGACAACAGGACTCTGCCGACAAAGAAATCTCTGGATCAATATTTCCCGGACCGGCCGGTATTCCTCGTAAATGCGGAAGCTCACGGCGCCTGGGTCAACAGCAAAGCCCTGGAGCTCGCCGGAATCACGGACGACACTCCCAACCCCTTCGGCGGCGAGATCGCCAGGGACGAAAAGGGCGAGGCCACCGGCTTCCTGTATGAATCCGCCACCGGGCTTGTGGGCAAATATGCCCTCGTATTCACCCCGGAACAGGAGAAGGTTCTGATCCATTCCTATCAGGAAGGGGCGAAGGAATATGGAATCACCTCCGTCAACGATGTGCAGCCCTACTTTCACGGTAATATGGGAAACCTTGAGGTCTACAGCGATATGGATCGAAGCGGCGAACTGACCGTTCGGATTCATGCGGCTCCTGATCTGCTCGGGGATTTGGATCAGGTTTCCCAGTGGCGGGAAAAATATCGGTCCGATAAGTTGCGGGTCGAGATGCTGAAGCAGTTCCTGGACGGAGTCAGCACGACCCATACGGCGCTGGTTCTGGAGGAATACACCGACGCTCCCGGGAATTTCGGCATCTCCCTGAACGACACGGAAGCGATCAAAAATGCCGTTCCGGAAGCCCACCGCAGGGGCTTTTCCGTAAAGCTCCACTCCTGCGGGGACAAATCGGCGAGAATGGGGCTGGATTATTACGAAAACGCGATTCGGATGTATGGCCGGAATCAATGCAGACACGCCATCGAGCACGTTGAGATGTTGGCAGATGAAGATCTGCCCCGGTTCGGGGAGCTGGGAATCATCCCGTCGGTTCAGCCGGAGCACATTGCGCTCACGCAGGTCTTTGACGAAAATCCCTATCCGATCACCTTGGGCGCCGAGCGCGCCGGAAAGACATGGCCGCTGAAGAGCCTTTACGACACGGCGGGAGTCCTGGCAATCGGCAGCGACTGCCCCGTGGTGGACAACAATCCTTTTCTGGAGATCTACCGGGCTGTAACCCGGCTTCACAACGACGGCAAACCGGAGGACGGCTGGAATCCAAGCCAGAAACTGACCGTGTATGAGGTTCTGCGCAGTTACACCTATGGCTCCGCTTACGGAGTCAGCCGGGAAGATGAGCTTGGGACTCTGGAGCCCGGCAAGTTTGCGGATATCGTAGTAATTGACCGAAACTTGTTTACGGTAAACCCGTCTGAGATCATGGAAAGCCATGTGGACATGACCATGTTTGACGGGAAAATCATCTATCAGCGAGATTGACCGAAATCCAGGATAAGTGAAAGTATAAGTGCCGTATCTGTGACAGGAGCCGGCTGAAAAAGTAACAGGGACGGTCCTCACAAGAGAACCGTCCCTGTTATCTGCTTCTGGTCTGACGAGAGCCTCAGCGGTGATTCCCGCTGTAATATTCCTTGAATGTGCGAAACCATTCCAGAAAATCCGCGGCGTGCTGGCTGTTTTTGAGAAAAACGAAATTAAGCCCATGATAAGTATCCGAATCGGTGATTTTTATCCGCTTCATTTCACCTTGGGCCAGTTCGCTCTTTGCGGCTGCCTGGTATAAAAACGTAATGCCCAAATCATTTCTGACCAGTTGCTTGATCGCTTCCATATTACCGATTTCCGTAACTTTTGAGAAGCTCGTTACAGACAAATTATGTTTTTGTAATAGGTGCTCAAAGATCTCCCGGGTGCCGGAACCCTGCTCCCGGACAATCAGGTTGTTTTGGATAAGCTCCTGAAAGGATCGCGGATGATCTGCAAGGAATGAATTCTTTGAACATACGGCAATAAATGGTTCCATCGCAAATAATTCAGAATGATATGCGGTTTTATCAAAGAGCCCCTCGATGAGCGCGAATTGAATTTCTCCCTGATTCAGCTTGTCCAGCAGATGATGGGTATTTTCCACGAGCATGGAAACGGGTGTGTCAGGCTTCTTTCTCAGAATCTGCGCCAAAATATCCGGCATGATATATTGGCCGATACTCAAGGTTGCGCCAAACTGTAAAGGAGGGTCCGACAGGGATTTTCTCCGCAGGATTTCTGCCAGCGTATCGCTGTCCGAGGCGACGGTAGAAGCAAATTGATATAAAAGCTCCCCGTGTTCCGTAAGCGTGAGCGTTTTATCGGCATACGTAAATAAGCGATTGCCATAATGCGCTTCCAATGCTTTGATATGTTGTGTCACGGCGGGCTGTGTCAAGTGCAGCGCTTCGGCTGTCTTGGTGTAGCTTCTGATTCTGCAGAGCGCCAGAAAAGTTTCATGCCTGAAGTCCAGCATAGCAGTCTCCTTATAAATTTGAATAATGGAAGTATAAAGATTTATAATTTGATTTTATATCAGCTTTTCACTATAATCAAGCATGACTGATAGAAGAAACGAGGATATAAAATGAACTTCTTTAAGAAAAAGGGGAGAGGTCTGCTGTTATGTCTTGCAATTGCAGCCCCGGTCTGGATTACAGTAAAATGGATTCATGGTCTTGAACTCATCGGCGCGCCGATTATCGCCATTTTGACAGGGATGCTCCTTGGAGGGGCTCTAAAGGATAAATCTGCTTTTCAGGAAGGGATCGCCTTTACCTCAAAGAAAATACTGCAATCTGCCGTTATCTTATTAGGCTTTGGCTTAAATCTCAGAACCGTCGGAAGCGTTGGACTGGCTTCCCTGCCGATTATCATTTCGACTATTTCAACTTCGCTGGTGGTAGCATTTCTCCTCTATAAGGTACTCCATGCGCCATCGAAGATTTCCATCTTGATCGGCGTCGGATCGTCTATCTGCGGCGGCTCTGCAATCGCCGCAACAGCGCCGATCATTGATGCGGATCATGAAGAAATTGCAGGGTCCATTTCAGTGATATTTCTTTTCAATGTGATCGCCGCGCTTGTGTTTCCGTCTCTGGGCGCCGCGCTGGGCCTGTCAAACGGTGGATTTGGTCTGTTTGCGGGAACAGCGGTCAACGATATGTCTTCGGTTACAGCCGCTGCCTCCACATGGGACACGATCCATGGTACAAACGGAGCGGTGCTGGCGTATGCGACGATTGTGAAATTAACCCGGACGCTGGCCATTATACCGATCACATTGGGGCTTTCCTTTCTGCAATTCAGAAAGTCCCGACAGGAAGATTTCGAGAAACTGGGAACTTCAGCGAAAACGGCCGAGGTTTCCATCAAAAAAATCTTCCCGATGTTTATCTTATATTTTGTATTGGCGTCCATTCTCACGACGTTGATTACCGGCTTCTGCTCCGGTAGCGTGCAAGCCGCTGCAACGGCCGTATTTTCGTACCTCAATCAATTGAGTAAATTCTTGATTGTAATGGCGATGAGCGCAATCGGCATCAATACAAATATCGTAAAGCTGGTGAAAAGCGGGGGCAAGCCTATTGTTATGGGGTTTTGCTGCTGGGCTTCCATTTCCTTCGTAAGTCTCTTCTTGCAAAAGATGCTGCATATTTTTTAATATTAGGAGGACGGTTCTATGTCATTAAAAATCAAAGAAGCAAAAGAAATGCTTTTGCTGATACCCAGGATCGATTTGGGCTTTTTCCCAACGCCGTTTCATAAACTGGAGCGCTTGTCGCAGGAGTTCGGTATCAACCTTTATATAAAGAGGGACGATTTTACCGGCAAGAACTTGTTCGGAGGAAATAAGACAAGGAAATTAGAGTTCCTGATCGGCAAGGCAATGGAGGAAAAATGCGAATATGTCTTTACCTATGGAGCCACTCAGTCAAATCACGCGATGCAGACAGCATGGGCTGCGACTGCAAACAGCCTCAAGCCGGTCTTATATCTGGCGGCCGTCGTCGAGCCTGATGAAAATGACATAAAAGCCAATCTTCTATTAGATAAGATCTTTGGCGCTGAAGTGCACATTATTAATATGCAGGAGCAGGAATCATTCCTTGAAGCGGAGAAGCGATCATTCCGGCTGGGCAAGGAACGTATGCGGCAGTTGGAATCGGAAGGGCACAAGTGTATGAGTATTCCAATGGGAGGCGCAAATGAGATTGGAACGGCCGGATATATTTCCGGCTTTGCAGAGCTCTGTGAACAGGCAGAACAGCTGGAGCTGGGACTCGATTATCTTTATCATGCAACGGGTTCCGGCGGAACGATGGCCGGTCTGGTTGCAGGGAAGAAGCTGCTGGGAAAGGACACCCTGATTCGGTCGATCGCCGTCCTCGATACCGGCGATCACTATATCGCCGATAAAACGGTACTTGCAAACAGCGCCCTTGAATACATCGCAGCGGCGCCAGCTGTTGAGGAGAAGGATTTCAGCCTCGATACGGGATTTTATGCTCCCGGCTATGAGTGCCCGAATGAGGGCGCGGCGGAGGCGATCAAGCTATTGGCTCAAAGGGAAGGCATCCTATTGGATCCGGTGTACACCGGCAAGGCTTTTGCCGGACTGATCCACGATGTTCGTACGGGAAAGATCGAACGGGGCAGCAGTGTTGTATTCCTTCACACAGGCGGGGCTACAGCACTTTTTGCTGAAAAGAAGATTTTAGGAGACCTGTTCTAATCGATTTTAATTTTTTTGAAAAAGGATATTGACAGTGAAAACCAACTGTGCTATATAATAATTAGCACTCATACCATGAGAGTGCTAACAAAAAGAAAAAGAGAGGAGTTGTTGATCATGGCAGGATTAATTCCATTCAATCGGAGGCATAACAGTCTCGCATCTACAGGAACAGGTTTTGACGATTTCTATAACATGCTTGACGACTTTTTCAGCGATAATTGGCTCTCAAGTCGCAGCTTGTCAAGAGATACGTTCAAAATCGACATTGAAGAGACGGATGCGGGGTATCGTCTCGAGGCGGAATTGCCCGGCGTTCAGAAAGACGAAATCGATTTGGGCTTTGAAGATGATAGCCTCTGCATCTCCGTAAACCGAACGGAAGAGAACAACAGGGACGGCAAAAATTACATCCATAGAGAGCGCCGCGCCACCTCGATGAGCCGCAGGATACGCCTGGCTAACGCAAAACTGGGTGACATCAAGGCGAAGCTGGAAAATGGCATCTTGCTCGTAGAGATTCCAAAAGAGGAAAAGGCGAACGCGATGCGCAAAATTGAAATTGAATGACGATTCGTTCAGAATCCCGTAAAAGGGAGGGAGTGCTTTAAGTACTCCCTTTTTTCGTTGGGGGAAACCTTAATCGACAGCCTAAGAAGCAATTACATCTCGACTAAACGAAAGAAAAACTCGGTTGACAGGGAAAAAGAACTGTGCTATATTAAATCATATAATTCATATAGAAATAATATGATTTAATCTCGGAAAGGAAAATACAACCTTGGATCTGGACTTTATTCTTAAGTACACCCCTATGTACATAACTGCAGCCTGGCTTATTTTGCGCATCGCAGCAATCGGAATTCTTTTATCCTTACTGCTCGGGCTGATTTGCAGCCTGATTCAATATTACAAAATACCGGCGCTCAGGGCCGTCGCTTCCGGATATATTGAGCTTTCCCGGAACACTCCGCTGCTGGTGCAGCTATTCTTCCTGTACTTCGGTCTGCCGAAGCTGGGTATCGTGATCAGCTCGGAAGCCTGTGCCATCATCGGACTCACGTTTTTAGGCGGAAGCTATATGGCGGAAGCCTTTCGGAGCGGTCTGGAATCGGTGGAGAAAGGTCAGATCGAAGCAGGTCTCAGCGTCGGGCTGGAACACGGTCAAATCCTCCGGTACATCGTATTGCCCCAGGCGGTTTCGGTTTCCGTTCCCGCCCTGTGTGCCAACTTTATCTTTCTGATCAAGGAAACATCGGTATTCAGTGCGGTAGCCCTCGCCGATCTGATGTACGTCGCAAAGGACCTGATCGGCCTATATTATAAAACCGATGAATCTCTTTTGCTGCTCGTTATCTCATATCTGGTGATCTTACTGCCCATATCGGTGATCGCTTCCATCATAGAAAGGAAATTGCGTTATGCAGGATTTGGGTATTAGCGTTCTTTTTCTTGGCAACAATTTCTTCCGGCTGATGGGGGGACTCTGGATCACGGTAAAAATCGCGCTGATCTCGGTAGCGATCTCCATCGTGCTGGGAATTCTGCTGGGCATGGTGATGAACTTAAAAAATCCGGTTATCAGGGTATTGACCCGGCTCTATCTGGAGTTTGTCCGCATCATGCCTCAACTGGTGCTCCTCTTTCTCGTTTATTTCGGGCTGACCAGAGCGTTCCACTGGAACCTGTCGGGCCAGGTGTCGGCCGTAATCGTATTCGTCCTGTGGGGGACGGCGGAAATGGGAGACCTTGTCCGGGGCGCGCTGATCTCTATTCCGAAGCATCAGTATGACAGCGGAACCGCCCTTGGGCTGACGGGGCTGCAGGTCTACCGGTACATTATCATTCCCCAGACCCTGCGGCGATTGCTCCCGCTTGCCATCAATCTTACGACGCGTATGGTGAAAACCACATCTCTGATCGTGCTGATCGGAGTGGTGGAGGTGCTGAAGGTCGGGCAGCAGATCATTGAGGCAAACCGCTATACGGCTCCTTCTGCGGCTTTGTGGATTTACGGAGCGATATTTTTCCTGTACTTTACCGTCTGCTACCCGATTTCCAAACTCGCGGGCAGACTGGAAAAACGGTGGCAGAATTGAGGAGGAAACATGGATAAGAAAGAAACGGAAGCCCTGTTGGAAATCAACAGTTTATATAAAAATTACGGAGAGCTGGAAGTTCTCAAGGGAATCTCCATGGAAATCAGAAAGGGTGAGGTGATCGTCCTGATCGGACCTTCCGGCTGCGGAAAAAGCACGCTGCTGCGCTGTCTGAACGGACTTGAGCCCATTCAGTCCGGTGAGATATTTCTCAAAGGAGAGCTGATCACGAAAGAGAAGACCAGATGGAGCCAGATCCGCCAAAAAATCGGGATGGTTTTTCAGAGCTACGATCTGTTTCCCCATTTGACGGTACTGGAAAATGTGATCCTTGGCCCGATGAAAGCCCAGGGTCGCACGAAGCAGGACGCCTCGGCCGCAGCGGAAAAGCTCCTTGAGCGGGTAGGGCTTCTGGAAAAGATTAATTCCTATCCGAGACAGCTTTCCGGCGGGCAGAAACAGAGAGTCGCAATCGTCAGAGCCCTGATCATGGAGCCGGAGGTCATGCTTTTCGATGAGGTTACCGCCGCCCTGGACCCCGAGATGGTGCGGGAAGTGCTGGACGTAGTTCTGGAGCTTGCCAAAGGGGGAATGACCATGGTCATTGTCACTCATGAAATGGAATTTGCCAGGGCCATCGCAGACAGAGTCGTCTTTATCGACAGCGGTGAAATCGTAGAAACCGGCATGCCGGAAGAATTTTTTACTCAGCCAAAAACAGAGCGGGCACGCAAGTTTTTGAATATATTTAGTTTCCAGTA
>CAMJRV010000068.1 GCA_946408315.1 uncultured Bacillota bacterium
GCTCTTGGGCGATCAGGTCCACACGGTCGTCGTCATTGCCAAAGGCCGGAAAATCTCCTGTCGTTTCAAAATCGACGATCAGACCTCGTTCATCCCGTATAGCCCTGACCGTTCCGTATCGGATCGCGGAAAGAGAGTCCGCCAGTACGGAAAGGCCGGCAATTCCAAAGGCCATGAAACGGTGGACGTCGGTATCGTGCAAAGCCATCTGGGTCTTTTCATAGGCATATTTATCATGCATGTAATGGATGATATTCATCGCGTTGACGTAGGTCTTTGCAAGCCAGCTCCGGTAGAATTCCAATTGCTTTATAACCTTGTCGTATTCCAGGTAATCGCCCTCGTAGGGGTCCTGGGGCGGAGCAACCTGCGCCCTGCTCTGCTCATCCCGGCCGCCGTTCAGACTGAACAGCAGCAGCTTCGGCAGATTCGCCCTGGCTCCGAAAAACTGCATGTCCTTTCCGACCCGCATCGCGGAAACACAGCAGGCGATAGCGTAATCGTCTCCGAAACCCGGGCGCATCACATCGTCGTTTTCGTATTGGAGCGCGTCGGTATCACAGGATACCTTTGCCGTATAGCGCTGAAAATTTTGCGGCAGCTCTTTCGACCAGAGGATCGTGAGGTTCGGCTCCGCAGACGGCCCCAGATTGTACAGGGTATGGAGGAGACGGTAAGAGCTTTTTGTGACAAGGGTCCTGCCGTCTTCTCCCATTCCTCCTACCGCTTCCGTAATCCAGAGGGGATCTCCTGCAAACAGCTCGTTGTAGTCCGGTGTGCGCAGGTGCCTCGCCATGCGCAGCTTCATTACAAAGTCGTCCATAATTTCCTGGGCTTGCTCTTCCGAAAGAGCTCCCCTTTTCAAATCTCTTTCAAAGTAGATATCAAGAAATGTGCTGACGCGTCCCAGGCTCATCGCCGCCCCGTTTTGCTCCTTGATGGCCCCCAGATACCCAAAATACAGCCACTGAACCGCCTCTTTCGCGTCGGTCGCCGGAACTGAAATATCAAAACCGTACAGAGCGGCCATCTCTTTCAATTTTTCCAGAAAACTGATCTGCTGATACAGTTCCTCGAGCTGGCGGACCGAATCAGCGTCCATCACCCTCCGGCCGTATTCTTCCTTGTCCTTTCGTTTTTGCCCGATCAAAACGTCAACTCCGTAAAGCGCGACCCTTCGGTAGTCTCCGATGATTCTTCCCCGTCCGTACGCATCGGGCAGACCAGTGATAATGCCGCATTTACGAGCCTCCTTGATTTCTTCCGTATAGACCCGGAACACCCCGTCATTGTGTGTAGTGCGGTACTGAAATTCGTTTTCCACCTTTTGGGAAAGCCGATATCCGTAAGCTTCACAGGCATGCTTCGTCATATTGAGACCGCCGAACGGGTTGACTCCTCTTCTGAGAGGGCGGTCTGTCTGCAGACCGACGATGATCTCCCGTTCTCGGTCCAGATAGCCCGGCTGATAATTGGTGAGAGAACTGACGGTCTGCGTGTCGATATCCAGCACACCGCCGAATTCTTGCTCCAGCTCAAACAGATGATTCAGCTTTTTCATAAGGTCTTTCGTCCGCGCGGTCGGACCCGCCAGAAAATCCTCTTTCCCCGCGTAAGGCGTATAATTGGTCTGAATGAAATTTCTTACGTCGATCTCCACCTTCCAGTTTCCATTCTGAAAGCCTTCCCAGGCCGAATAATTCATATCGATTCTCCTCTCAACAAAAAAAATAAAGGGCAACATTCGGTACTACCAAATATTGCCCAGACGGTCGGCTTAACTCAGACCTGCATTCCCCTGTGGTTTCTCCACAATGATCCGTCAGTAATGCGGTCCGCTATTCATTTATGGGATGATTATAATATGAGAGCGCCGGATTGTCAAATGAAAACTGTGTATTATTTTACTGCTTTCAACATGTCGATATCGTAGGAATGGCTCCTTACAGCGGTCATAAGAATATCTACATTGGCCTCGATTCCATCCAGCTTTTCCAATTTCTTTTCGATCCGCTCGATTCTCTCCGTATTCTGCATCACGCCTTCGGCCAGTATCTTTATGTTTGGCTTGATGTCATTTTCAAGCGTCAGCTCAATGCCGGTCACTCTCTCATCCAGCCTGTCAACCTTCGCTTCCAGTCCATCAAATCTCGTTTCAAGCCCGTCGAACCTCGTCTCCAGTCCGTCGAACCTCGTCTCCAGTCCGTCGAACCTCGTCTCCAGTCCGTCGAACCTCGTCTCCAGTCCGTCGAATCTCGTCTCCAGTCCGTCAAACCTATCTCTTAATTCCGTCTGGCCCTTCTCCAAAGCTCCCAAGCTTTCGTGAACAGGCACCAACTTCTGATCCAGCAGATCGCTGATCGCATGAAGCATCTCTTGATCCATAAACGATTCTCCTTTTACCGGCAGCGAATTTATTGTTATAGATTTATTATAGTACGGACAGAATTTATGTCAAGTATTTTATATCTATTTATGTATATTTTTTACATTTTAGAATTTGCCTTCCATCGTAGACAGCAGCCTGATCCCGCCCGTTCCGTTTCGCCTGATAGAGCGCATCGTCGGCCATTTTAAAGATGTACTCATACGCCATCTCTCCTTCCACGAATGCGATACCGGTACTGACCGAAACGGAAATATCCTCCGACGCTGTCCGAATCAGACTTCTTAGCTGCAGGCATTTCCCCTGAACAAAGTCAGCCGAAGGGATATCTTTCATATATACGCAGAACTCATCGCCTCCGATGCGCCCGATAATATCGGTGCTCCTGAACGTAAGCTTCAGGCTCCTGCCGATGTGCTCCAAAATCTGGTCCCCGATGAGATGTCCGAACGTATCGTTGATTTCCTTAAAGTGATCGCAATCCATGAGGAGGAACGCATCCATCTTCTGTTTATCCCTGCTTACCATACGTTCAGAGATCAGCTCTTTCGTAGTGGCGGCGTTATATAGACCGGTCAATCCGTCCGCCTGCGATTTGAGGAGGAGCTCCTCTTTTTCCGCTACTTCCGCGCTGACGTCGATCAATTTTCCGATGACCGAGTTGAGCTTCCCATTATCGTCATGGATACAGGAGTTGATCGCTTTGAACACACCGGACTCCCCATTGGAAATGGGCAGGGTTATCGTTGACATATGCCCGTCGCAATCGACCTGGGCCAACATTTTTTTCAGTTGAGAAACAGACTCTTCCAGCGCTTCAGGGGTTTCAAACAAGCCGATACACTTCTCAGACAATTCCAGACGGTCCGCACCGGGAAAGTATTCATAGAGATATTCATTGGAGATGTAGGACAGCCTCTCGTTCCTTTTGTTCTGCATTCTAAGCCTGCGATTCATGCGTACATAGTTGACGACGCTGAACAGAAGGATTCCGATAATTACAAGAACGACGGCAAAGATTTCCTTACCGTAAGAGTCCATGAGCATCGAAAAGCTTACCTTCCGCTCCACATGCAGCGTCGCGTCTAAAACCAACTGCTGCATCCGGTTTTCATCGATCTCGCTGATCTTCTTATTGAGAATTGAGAGCAGCAAGTCGTTTTTTTCGGAAAGGCCCATGCAATATTCTCTGGCTTCCTTTCCTTTGGGGATGGTGACGATATTCCTGTAGTCGTTTTGCAGCGTGTAAAAGGTGACGGAGTATGCGTTTCCAAAGCCGTAATCAGCGTCTCCCCGTTCGACGGCATCCATGCTCTCTTCTCTCGTGTCGTAATAGATCGCGTTTCTGCCCTTTCCCCCTTCGGGAAGCGCGCTGTCTTTTACGGCGGCAAATCTTTTATCGTACAGTTGATTGAAATCCAACGCAGAATTCAGATACAGTATCGTTTCGGTTTTTAAAAAAGGATGGGATAAGACCATGCCGTCAGGCGCGTAATGATACGGCATCCCAAAGAAGATGTCAAAATTACTCTTTAAAGCTTCATCGAGAGAATCATATAACCGGTATTCAAAGATAAGCCCGGTCATCTCCGCGATCTCATCGAGCACAAGCTTGGAAATCCCCTGTACTTCCCCGTTGGCATCCTGGTACTGGATCGGGGCGATCCCGTCAATGGATACGGCTACGATCACATTTTTTTCACCGATATACGCCTTCTCCTCCGGGGTCAGGGAATAATCTGCTTCTGCAATAATAGGAGTCGACAGAATAAAAACTACTCCAATTACCATCCATATAACCGCTTTGAATTTCCGTTCATGCTTCTTCATAACTCACACTATCCCGCAAAGTTATTTGCTTGATTGTTCGGCCCGTTTTCTCCCCTATGCATACTATTCTATTTTATAGACCCGTCTTCGTCAATGAGTTGTTGATTCGTTTTTTTATCGAGTATTGACCGCAGCAGCTTTAAAATACCGTCATCCTCGAAATATTCCTTGCCGTACTCCAAATTGAATCGATAATCGATTACTGCAGGATTGCGGCCCTGATTGTGCTGAAGGATGGTTTCCGCCTTATCCAGCGCCTTGATGAGCTTCGCTTCCTGAGTGGCGTTATCATTATACTCCATCCAGATTTCCATCATTCTGCGGGCCTGACCTTCGGGCAGAATCGAAAAAATCTTCTGCGCCGCTTGGTATTCCGTATCATATTTGCGCTTTCCGTCAGGATTCAGGGCGGCGGAGATATCGCCCTCATCGATCTCGCCGATATCATGGATCAGGCTCATAATCAACAGCTTGGACAAATCCAGCTCGGGTTTACTATCCGCCATAACAGCGGCAAAAAGGGCGAGGCGCCATGAGTGCTCCGCGGTGCTTTCCCTGCGCCCGCTCGCCGTCCAGGCCGTCCGAACGACGGACTTCAGTCTTTCCGCCTCCTCGATGAACGATACATATTTTTCAATTTCCATATCCGCCCTCCTCTCTTTATTCTGTCATTTAATATTATACCGGACTGCATCGGCGCACAACATCTTTTATCAGCATTTCCAACAATAAAAACCCCGGGGCGATCATAATGACCGCTCCCGGGGCTTATCGCACCGTTAAAACCCAAGTCTCACATATTTTCTGCCGGTTTCCCGCCCCTTTGCCACATAGAGCGCAGGTTCCTCTTCCGAACATTGATTGATGACCGACTGTAATGTGCTCAATCCGAACTCCTCTTCCAGATGAAGCAAAATCGGCTCCGTCGACAGGATTCCGCTGGCTTCCTCCACATCCAGCTCTGCGTACATGGATTTCACCATACGCTCCGCAAGAGCATATCTCTCGCAGGTCAGGACGACAGAGCGGCCCTTCTCGTCACAGATCGGTTCCATTCCGTTGAATTCGCCGGGGACATCAATCAGGTCATCCGTCCTCACAGCATGGTTTGTATGGATGATATATTGACGGTCGGTAGGATCGATCCTGACGATTTTATTGGCACTGGCTTCGAAACAGACTGCCGTGTTCGGATCCGCAACCGTATAGCTTCCGCCTGTGGAAATCGGAATACGCTCCATCAGTCCGGCGCAGTCTTCTGCACTGTCCTGCTCGAGCAGCATCCTTGTAACCGCCGTGGATGGGATTCCCTTTCCCGTATTGGAGGCGACGTTTACGATCACATTGATCGTAACTCCCAGGCCCCGGCTGTTCACCCCGATGCCGCCAAACTGGCCTACAAAGCCGTAAACGAGCAAGGACTTGTCGGAGAAGTTTATTTTATACAGGACTTGGAATCCCTCGTAGGCGTCGGTGAAATCCATATTTTGAAACAAAAGATTGCTTTTGTCTCTCCGGTTTACAACGGCGGCGGCAGTACACTTTCCTCCGGCCGATCCCGTCTCTCCTGCGCTTTCCGCGATCACCGCATTGGGGATTTCCTCCAAATAGTTCAGCATAAACGCTTCTTTTAAAGAAATCCCGCTTCCGTCCGCAATGCCTCTCATCTCATCATACAGTGACGGCATATGCTCTTTCAGATCCGCCGTATATTGGCTGTTCAGCATTTTTTCCAGGACTCCTTCCAGTCTTTCCTGACCGATGGTTTCCCCGTAGATTTTCCGCATGACACTTACATTTTGTTTGATCAGGTCGGAAAAGATCCGGCCGTTCTGCCTTCCGATTTCATAGTAGCCCTTGGTCCCGTCCAGCTCGGCGTAGTAAATTCCGTTTTCTAAAACGGTGTATTGATCAGTGTATTGATTCATATCTTTTTCAAGCCTTTCTTTATTGATTTTCTTCTATGGTCTACCTTTCATCTGCCAGCTTTTTTAAACGATGGGTCTCGTGATACATGAAGACCGTCGCACAGACAAATGACAGTGCATCGGCGATAGGCTGTGCGATCCAGATTCCATGCAATCCCGAGATTTGAGGCAGGATAAACAGAAGCGGAATGGCAAAGATGATATACCGGCTGCAGCCGTTGATCAACGCCTTTCCATTGAGATTCAACGCCTGAAAATATCCGCTGGCAACGAAGGTATAGCCCCCCAGGGGATAGAGGATAAGGAAAACAAACATGACCTCTTTCGTTGCCGCGATCAGTTCCGGATCATTTCCGCAGAAGAACATCAGGACGAAGTCGGCGAATACGAACATCGAAAGCAGGACGATGACCTGAGTCAGAATAGAATAGATCACCGCATTTTTGATCAAATCCGCGACTCTGGCGTACAGCTTCGCTCCATAGTTGTAGCTCGCAATGGGCAGTTGGCCGTAGATGAACGCCTGGGTGATATTGACAAGAATATAGATCAGATAGGCGTTGATTACGCCGTAGACGGCAAAGTCCAGATCCGTGCCGTAAACGCCGATCTGATTGTTGATGATGATCGAGGCGACGGTCATGGAAATCTGAGTCATGAAGCCGGCAAAGCCGATCTTATTGATCTGATTGAGGTCATGACGCGTAATCCGCGGGAGGTCGCTCAGCTTGATCTTAAAGATTGTCTTTTTATTGAAAATGAAATAGAAAATAAGCAGGAAATATCCGCCGACACAGATTCCCCACGATGCAAGGGGAGATCCTGCAATTCCGAAATCCAGTTTGAAAATAAAGACGTATTCAAAGGTAATGCCCAGCACTGCCGGTATGATCTGTGCAAAGGCGGCGATCAGCGGCTTTTCATCGACTAAAATATAATAGTAAAAATAGAGTCCCGTCACAAAAAACGGAAAACCGATCATGTAGATACGGGTATATGTGATCGCCGAGCCGATAAATTCATCGGTGGCGCCGAAAAACCGTACTACCTGTTCGGTAAAGGTAAGGACAAAAATGGATATGATTGCGGATAAAATAATACTGTACCAAAAGCCTTTCGCAAAGATCAGCCTCGCCCCTTCGACATCCCCTTCTCCTTTTTTCGCAGCGGACTGAGAAGAGGCCCCGACCCCAAACAGCATACTCAGCGCGATAACCAGCATCCACAGCGGGAAAACGATGCTGATCGTCGCAAGCCCCGTGGCTCCGATTCCGTTGCCCACAAAGAATCCGTCGAAAATCGCGGCGATCATCTGCCAGGATATGCCTGCCAGAGAGGCCAGGCTGTACTTGAACAACAGCGGCCTGACTCTTTTTGTTCCTAATTCGCTGTCCAGAATGGGTGCGTTGTTCATTTCGATTGTCTCACTCATTTTCTTTCTCCTTTTCACAGAATTCTACATTCTATTGTAAAGAAGTGAAGCAAACAGTAAATTGCATAAAGGTAGTATTTTACTGATCCGATAGGATTGATTTTTTAACCATCCGTTGTATAATTAGAATAATACTGTGATGGGAGAAGTATCATGAAACTGACGGAAAACGACTGGTTGTTCTTAAACGACCTTGTGTATCGGGTCAATCGGCAAGAGGATATCTCTTTATTACAGAAGACCTTTTTAGAGGCCATAAAGATTTTGATTCCCTGTGATGAGGCGACTTTTTTTCTTTATGACGGAGATACGCTCCATAGCCCCGTCTGCATCAACAGCGACGAATCGGTTATTTCAAAATATCTGGATACATATAAAGAGACGGATTTTATCTCCTGGATTTTCAGCAGCTCGAAAAGCGCCGTCCTGAGAGAAACTGATCTGCTCCCGGACGATATCAGAGAAGATACTCCCTACTACAAAGAATATTGCCGCCCGTTCAATATTCATTTCTGCATTATCCTGGCCCTCGTTCATGACGGCGCCTTCGTAGGACTCGTCGATCTGTTCCGAACAAAAGATAAGGAAGAATTTTCGGAAAGAGAATTCTTTATTCTGGATGCGATGAAGGAACATCTGGCCCTGCGCCTGTTCCAATTGACAGGTTCGGCAAATGCACAGGGCTTTGGAAGCAGAGCCGCAGAAGAAACTCTGAAGAGAACTATAGAAAGGTACAAGCTGACAAACAGAGAAGCGGAAATCCTGGAATTATTGGAAGCGGGGCTTTCCAATCAGGATATCAGCAACCGTCTGTATGTCAGTCTACCCACCCTCAAAAGGCATATTTCAAATATCTATAAAAAATTTGACGTCAAAAACAGGTTCCAGCTGTCGAAAAAGCTGTTGTCCTGATCCGTAGCTGTTGCCCTGGTCCGTTTATGGGAGAAATACCCCTCCATGGTAGCAGATGATTTTTCCCGCTCCACATTCTATTAGCCTGCGAAGCGATCTCTCCGCTTCCGCCAGATCCAGCGTAAATTGAGGATTGGCGATGACTGGCTCCCCGTTTTCGAGTGCGGCCGCGTCCCCCGCAATCAAAACGTCTTCCTGATTCAGATAGAGGGATATGTGACCCGGCGTATGGCCCGGCGTTCCGATGATGGTACACCCGCCGCACCAATCGAGGACATCTCCGCCCTCCACTTCCAGATCTATTTCAGCAGGCTTAACATTTCTCAGAACGTTACAGAATGCCAGGCCAAAGGGTTTTTGCTCTTCCGGCAAACCGGCCTGCATCGCTTCTGCCTGTTCCAGGCGAAGAGACTTCAACCGGCCGGAAATATACGGCGTTTCCCCTTTGGAGGCTACAGCCTGTATTCGGGGATATTTCCTCTTCAGTTCCGCCAGCGTTCCCATGTGGTCATGATCCTGGTGTGTAATCAAGACATGAGTCAGCTCTCCGCAAGAAAGATTTTTTTCTTCCATCGCCCGTTCGATTGCAGGAAGCGAATCGGTGTATCCGCAGTCAACCAACACTAGATTCGCGTCGTCTTTCAATACGACCGGATGAATCACATCCTCAATGCCGCCGAATTGAAACTTGATATCTAAAACGATTACTTTTTCCATCAATGCCCTCCGTATGGTCTGTTGATAATAAAAACCGTCTGTTATATAATGTCCTTAAATAACAGACAGCTGGGATTTCCGGCGGCGGCAAACGCTGTAAAGAGCAGGTCGCGCCGGTCAGAAA
>CAMJRV010000069.1 GCA_946408315.1 uncultured Bacillota bacterium
GTGCCGTACAGCAGGATGACTCCGGCGCTTACCAGAGAGCAGGCGGCAAACAGCGGCCATATGATATGCTTCTCGTGAAGCTTCCGGCGTTTCTGGGTAGGCTTTCCGGTGACGGTAACAAAGGATTTCCTGCTGATCCAGTACCGCTGAACCGCAAAGGCGGTCAGGGTCGGCAAAAGCAGCACGATGGCAAGGATCGTACCTCCCTGCATGTCGTACATGCCCGTGATGACACGGTAGGCTTCGACAGCCAGGGTGGAATATCCGCCCGCCAGCACGGCAGGATTGGAGAAATCTTCAAGAGACTGGATAAAGACGAGCAGCAGCGCGCTTCCGATCCCCGGCAGGGACAGCGGCAGCGTCACCGTTCTGAATATATGCCATCTGGAAGCGCCCATATTGTATGCGGCGTCTTCCACGGAATCGTCGATGGATTCCAGGATTCCTGTCAGCGTCAGAAACGCCACGGGAAAGAAGGACACGGACTGCACCGCCACAAGGCTCCCCAGCCCGTACACGTCAAAGCTGTCGATATGGAAAAGCTTATTTGTGATAAGCCCCATTCGTCCGAACAGGAAAATCATGGACAGCGACAGGACGAAGGGAGGAGAGATGATCGGCAGGGTGGCGATGCCACGGAAAAACTTTTTGCCCGGCATCTCCGTCCGGGTAATGGCAAAGGCAAAGATGTAGCCGATAAACGTAGAAATACAGGCTACCAGTCCTCCGAGCTTCATCGTATTCCAAAAGGTCTTCTGATAGCCGGAATCGGAAACCATTCTGAGAAAGGTATCCGCACTGAATCCCCCGTCGGGCCCGGTAAAGCCCAGACGAAAAACGTTGATCAGCGGCAGGATGATAAAAATAAATAAAACAGCGAAGATAAATATGATTGTCAGCAACAGCGCAGGCTGGTTCACCAGCATTCTGAAGTTGCTGAAGCGTTGCGGCTTAGACACATCAACACGCCCCCTTTTCGACCGCCCGGTAATCGGTATCCATTGACAGGACATCAGGCTCAATCGACACCGTCCTCTTGTCACCCACTATAAACAAAAGGACGGCGGTTTGGAATGCATAGATTTATCAAAAAAATGCGTTACTTTTCCGGGGCCATGCCATCATCCATAAAAAGTTATAAATATTTATCGTAAATTTTCAAATCAATCGATATTTCAAAGGCTGTTTCTGTATTCCTTGGGACTCATGCCGGTATTCTTTTTAAACACGTAGCTGAAGTAATGAGGATCGTTGTAACCAATTGCCGGGGCAATTTCATGGAGCTTGTTCTTTTTATCCTTCAGCATCGTTTTGGCTGCCTCCACCCGGCGCTTCGTCAGGTACTCGATAAAGGTCTCCCCCGTCTCCTGAGAAAAAATCGCACTGAAATGGCTGGGGGAAAAGCCCACCTCCCTGGCCACGGTGTGCAGCGAGATATCCGGGTCCGAATAGTGAGCGTCGATATAGTCCCTTGCATTTCGGATTTCATGCCCGTAGGGGACCGTCCGGGAAGCGCTTCTGTGGGAAATCATTCCGGTCAGGAGCTCCATGGCAAAAGCGCGGCTCTCTTCAAGAGAAGAGGCCAGCTCGAAAACCTGCCGGGGATTCTCTGAGATGAGCTCCTGCTCTTCCCCTTTTTCCCGCGTCAGCCGGGAGGCGGTCACGATCAGATCCGTCATCAGGTAATACCGGAGCAGGTGGCTGTCCAGACTTTCGTCGTTTACCTCTTTAAAATAGTTGTCGAGGATCTGGGCCAGGTCCTTTTGAGAGGCATGGCGAAGCTGCTCCGCCAGGGGAACTCCGAGGGAGGGCATCGGTTTGCAGGAAATGCGGTCGTGCTTGAGATCCTCGTAGCCTATGATCTTGCTGCCCCGGAAGATCAGACCGCTGCCGAAGACGCTTCGGGCGTCGGCGTAGGATCTGGGAAGTTCCCCGATCCGGTCGACGATAGAGCCGATTCCCACGGCCACATCCACGGAAAGGTAGCGCTTCAGCTCATGGCGGAGGATCTGGGCCGTCTCATAGGCCGCTTCCCTGACCGCCGTCTCATGCTCTCCCTTCACGATAAAGACCATCTGCTCCGCACTCTGAAGAAACCAGATGCTGTCGCTCCGTTCCCCGAAGACGCGGTTGCCCAGCAAGCGGACCCGGGCCAGCTCGTCCCCCGCCGCAAAACCCGGCAGCGCCGCCTGGCAGACGACATATTTCTTGCTGATCAGGCTGATCTTATGGCGCTGCGCAGCCTGAAGCGCTTCGGAAAGGCCGACGGCTCCCACCACAAGCTGGCCGAGAAAATGCTCCCGGAGGACCGTCGTTTCCAGTTCGTCCCTCTTCAGGCTCTCCTCGATCTCCAGATAGGTCTTCTTTTCCTTCTCGATCCGTTCGGAAACCTCATTCAGAACCTCCAGCAGCTTGGGAGAATTCACCGGCTTCAAAATGTAGGCGTCCACTCCGACAGTGAGGGCCTTCTGGGCGTACTCAAACTCATCGTGTCCGCTGACGATGACGATATGGACCCAGGGCATGGCTCTCTTTACGAGGGCCGCCAGATCGAGCCCGTCCATAAAGGGCATGCGCACGTCGGCGATCAGGATATCCGGCTTCAGCTCCTGGATCAGGGGCAAGGCCATCTCCCCGTCCTCCGCCTCTCCGCAGATGGTAAAGTCAGCCGCCTGCTTCTCAATACAATTTCTGATTCCCGCACGGATGATTTCCTCATCATCCGCTACAAACAATTTCTTCATGGTCCCTCTCTCCGCACGGAAGGGTAAAGCTGATGCTCGTTCCCTTCCCGTATTCGCTTGCGATCTCCAGTTCTCTGTTATAGTAAAGGCGGATCCGCCGGTTGACATTATAGAGTCCGAATCCCGCGTTCTCGGGCAGAACCCCTTCCCGCAGCCGGGACCTGAGGCGCTCCAGCTGTTCTTCCGTCATGCCGATGCCGGTATCCCTTACGGTAAAGGTCATAGTATTGTCTCCGTTCTTCCGCCCCACGACCTGAATCTGTCCGCCGCCCCGCTTATTTTTGATCCCGTGGTAAATGGCGTTTTCCACCAGAGGCTGCAGCAGGAGCTTCAGGACCGACTCCTTTTCGAGGGCGGGGTCGATGTCGATATCATAGGTCATGATCCGGTTGTAGCGCGCCGATTGGATGCTGAGATAGCTTCGGACATGCTTTTGCTCACTGCTGACCTCCACATAATCCCTGCCCTGATTGAGGGAAATTCTTAGGAAATCCGTGAAGGCCATGGCGATATCCACCAACTCCTGATTTCGCTCCTGCTCCGCCAGCCAGATAATCGTTTCAAGGGTATTATATACGAAGTGGGGAGTGATCTGAGCCTGCAAGGCTCTCAGCTCCGCCTTCTGCAGGTTCTTTCCCACCTCGACGCGCTCGTCGATGAGCTGCTGAAGGCGTTCCGCCATGTGGTTCAGACTTTTCGTGAGAGGAATGAGCTCCTCTACCGCGCTGCCGGTCACTCTGGCGTCAAGATTTCCGTCGGTGATGGCCCGGGTCATCTCCTGGAGATTCAGGATCGGCTTATGGATTGAGTCCCGCATATGCTGATAGGAGTTTATGGCAAAATAGATCACCATCAACAGGATGCCTGCCGTAAAGACCAGCACCAGGACCGCGACCATCTGAATCCGGCTGTTGAGCCTCGATATATTGGTCAGCTCTTCGTTGATATATTGCTCCAAAACGGTATGGATCAGCCCCACTACGCCGGTAATATCCCGGTAGGTGCTTTCCTGAAGGCTCACCGCCTCCTGGTTCAGCGCCTGATACCGCAGGGTGTCCACATAGGAGCGCAGCGTATTCCCGGCTCGCTGGGCCGCAACCACGTAACGGGCGGCGTCGGCATTCTCCCCGGACTCCGTCATCCGTTCCGCAAGCTCCTCCATGCCCTTCTCCATCTGGGCCATCATCTCGCCCTGCCGCCCATCCATGAATTCCTTCTTCCCGGATACGATGTTCCAGATTTCCCCCGAAAACTGGTTCTTCGCGATATCTCGGATTTCCGCCGCCTTGTCGATGTTCTCGATGAGGTTGTCATAGCGCGCCGTCATCAGCATCATAGACGCGGTCATGATGACGGTGGGAATTACCATTATGGCGATGATGGCCTTATAGGACTGCTCCAGCATGGCGCGGATGCTGTCCCTGCGCCGGAGGATCGCCATGTTGAAATGCCGTATCATTGCCCCTGCGCCTCCTTCGTGATGATGCTCGTCTCGATCAGGCGCGATACCTCCTCGCCGTCTCCGTTCACCAGGGAGGCTGCCGCCTCCATTACCGCAGCTCCAAGGCCCGGATCACACTGCACCAGGCACTCGATTTTTCCTTCCTTTACGAGAGATACCACCTCTTCCGCCCCTCCGAAGGCGTAAATTTTAATATCCTCTCCCGGCACTTTGCCTTCCTGCTCTATGGCGTCGATGGCCCCCAGTGTCATGGCGTCGTTGTGGGAAATCAGAACGTCTATTTTATAGTGATTCCGGAGAAGACCTCTCACGATCTCCTTCCCTTTTGACCTCATAAATTCTCCGCAGACACTGTAGTTGATCCGGTACCGGCCGTCCTTCTCCAGGGTTTCGCGAAGACCCCTGGCGATCTCTCTCACGGAATAAGCTCCCGTGGTGCCGCAGAGCTCGACGATGGTCTGTTCCCCTTCCAGGGTTTTCAGCATCGTCTCCGCCGCCTCCACCGCCGCCGCGTGATAATCATAACCGACGTAGCTGGCGGTAATTCCGCCTCTGCCCGACCGCACCGCTTTGTCTACGGCAAGGATGGGGATATTGGCCCGCTTGGCCTCGGACAGGACCTTGTCCCAGCCGTTCTCCACAAGGGGAGAAAAGACGATGACGTCCGCCCGGTAAGCGATCAGCGCTCTGAGCGCATCGATCTGCGCATTCTGATTCCGCTCCGCCATCAGGGGCATGACCGCCATACCGTGATCTCCGGCGGCCTTCTGGATGGAGGCTTCCAGCTCGTCCTTCCAGGAATCCTCCGTAACCGTGACGACCAGTCCCAGAATTTTCGACGTGGAGGGCAGGCTGTCCTTCCGCTGCAGGTTGGTGTCGATGGCCAGCGCGACAACCAGAATCAGCACGACAATGATGACGATCAGAACCTTTACATCTTTATTCACCCTTGGTATCCCCTTCCCATAATCAGTTTTCGGAAACTCTAATACAGCGTACCGAAAGTCCAGCTTCCGATACGCCGTATTGGCAGAAAATGACAGTTTCACCGATGCCTTCAGACACTATTATAAATCCCGGATCTTCGTTATGCAAACCCCTTCGAGCTGAGCGATCTCCGATGTGAACCCATCCTTGTCGATCTTTTTGCTGGATTTATTGAATCCGAATCTGGAAGTCACATGGTAGACTACCCTATCTTCTTCGATTTGCTCCGCGATGTCCAGATCGTTGAGGATCACATCGTAGCAGGGGGCGATCTTCTTGAGGCGGACCAGCGTAGACGACAGGTCCGTGCACTCCATCTCCACCCTGAGCCCCTTATATTTCACCTTTCGGAACCTCTTTTCCAGATATTCAAAGATCGTCAGGGTGAGAATAATCGCCACGGTACCCGCAGCGGCAGCTTCGTAAAAGCCCCCTCCCGCTGCAAGGCCCAGGCAGGCCACAGCCCACAGGCTCGCCGCAGTGGTCAGGCCCCGCACCGTCGGACCTTCCCGCATAATCGTGCCGGCTCCCAAAAAACCGACGCCTGTGATGACCTGCGCCCCCAGACGGGTCGGGTCCATCGTTGTAATTCCGACATATTTATCAAGGGCCAGCTCTCCCATGAGCATGACTACGGCGGCGCCGATGGCCACAAGCATATGGGTGCGCAGTCCCGCAGGACGATTGCTGTTTTCCCGCTCCCAGCCGATGATGCCTCCGATGGCCATCGCCAGCAGGATTCTCAGGCAGATTTCAATGATTGTCATTCGCATCCCCCTTTCGATAGTGGGTTATGATCTTCCCTGTCTTTTCGTCGCAGTCAAAGCATACGGCGCAGAAGCTTCCACCGCCTCCGTCCTTTTGTTCTCCTTCTGCATTTTCTCCCAGGCAGCCTGTGACGTAAACGCCCCCGGTCTTTCCCTTCTCCGCAAGGAATGAACGGGCCCGCTCGATGACGTCGGGATGGGCGCTGTCAAACCGCCTGTCGGCGGAAGCGCAGATCAGGAAAATTTCCGGCTGCGACACGTCCACCATGGCCTGGGGCATTCCGTCTCGCTGGCCGTGATGGGTCAGCTTCAGGATCTGGCTTTCCAGTTTGTTTCCATATTCCTCCCGGACAGATTCCCATCCGTCCACCTTATCCCCCGATAACAGGACAGACGCGTTCCCCTCTCTGATTCTCAGGGAGATGCTCGATTGATTCCCCTGCCGGTCGATCTCCCGGAAAAGGGCTTCCGCCTCCCTGTCGTCCGGCGCCGCCGCCATAGCGGCAAAGGCGGCGAGCATCTCCTCCTGAGTCTGCCGTCCGGGCGTCAGGATCTCGATCGCAAAGCCTTCCGCCGGGGAGAAAACGCCGTCCTCCTTTCCTCTCTGGAGGACGGGAATCTTCCTGATTTCGCATTCCTTCAGAACCTCGCCGTAGCTTTCCAGCGCATTTCGGAAAAGGTTGCTGCTCAGGTTGCCGCCGGTGACGCTTTCAAACCGGTTGATCCGTTCCATGTCCGGCGCTGAGGGTTTTACGTTGATCCAGACCTGAGAGACGGTGAAATTTTTGATCACATCCGGTATCCCCCCGATATGGTCGTCATGAATATGGGTTATGACAACCAGGTCGATCCGGCTGATCGAAAGCTGCTTCAGATAGTCTGCCGTCCTGATACAGCCGGGGGTTTCATACTCCTCCACCCGGTGGGTGCCTCCGTCGACGAGGACGGTATAGCCGTCCCGTTCCACAAGGATCGCTTCTCCATATCCCACGTTAATAAAATGTATGCGCATGGTTCCCCTCCCTTGACAAAGTATCGCGGACGAAGCGGCGAAGTCGGTTCCGCCGCGTTATGAAAATTGCTTTTTCAACTCTCATCCCAGTTAAAAAAGCAATCTCTTCGTTTTTTCTTATGCATGATACGTTATGCGTTTTGTTTCTTAAACGACCGTTTTATGTAGGCCCCTGCGAGGATCAGTACGATGACCGTCATGATCAGGGCTGCCGCAGACCCGTAACCGACCTTCAAGCCCTTGACGCCGTACTGGTAGATGTACTGGGTGATAGTCGCCGTAGAATTGGCCGGCCCGCCCTTTGTCAGGATGTTTACCTTATCGAACAGCCGGAAGGTGTCGATGGTGCGGAGCAATACGACCATAATCACTCCGTTGGCGAAGTTGGGCAAGGTCACGTAAATAAATTGCTGCCAGATTCCCGCGCCGTCGATTCTCGCCGCCTCGTACTGCCCCTGGGGAACCGATTGAAGGGAGGCGTAGATCAACAGGAAAGCGAAAGGCGCATATTGCCAGATATCGATTACCAGGATCGCGTAAAATGCCGTATGTACATCCATAAGCCAGTTGACCGGACTGATGCCGATTTCGCCGAGCAGCTTGTTGATGATTCCATAGTTGTTGGAAAACATGATCTGCCAAATCAGCGCGACGGTAACCGGGGGCAGAAGCGTCGGAATCAGGGATACCGTCCGCAGGGTTTTGCGGCCCCTTTGTATGCTGTTGATCAGCAGTGCGATCAACAGGCCGATGAGCGTTTCAAAGAACACTGCAAGGACGGTGAATTTCACCGTATTATATACCGCTTGCCGGAAATAAACATCCTTAAAAATGTTTTTATAGTTTTCCGTTCCGATGATTTCAACTCCGCTTTTGGACAGGTAATAATAGTCCGTGAAGCTGTAAAAGATATTGAAGATCAGCGGAAATATGCTGAGCGCGATCAGGATCAGCATCGTCGGCGAGGTCATGATATAGGCAAAGCCGCTTTTCCTTTTTTTCATACTTTCCACCTGTTGTCATAAGAATTAAATCGCAGGGCCCGGAGAGGAGATGTCTCAACGCGCCGGACCCTGCCGCGGTCTACTACTTCATTATCGCTTCGATTGCGGTCCTTGCGTCAGCCAGGGCCTGATCGACAGACTTGGTTCCGGAAATCGCGCTGGACAGTTCCGTACCGTAAGCCGTTTCAATATCAGTCCAGAGCGTCAGCCTCGGCCGTACCACGGAATTTTCCGTGCAGGTGAGAATCGTTTCAAAATATGGATATTTCGCCAGCAATTCGCTGTCGTTAAATACGCTGGTCCTCGTCGGAACTCCGCCGAATTCCGCAGCCTTTTTCTGAACGTCGGCGCTGGTGACGTATTCAAGGAATTTGAGAGCAAGCTCGCTGTTGCCGGAGTTTGCCGTCACGCCCATCATCCAGTTGCCGATCATGCCGGTGGGATATGCGGTGCTTGACGCAGTCGCCTTGGAAGGAATTGCGGCGTATTCTGCCGAAGCCGTTTCTCCCGATATGTACCAGGAAGGCCAGCCCAGACTCATTGCAGCCTTTCCGTCGGATACAGCCGCTACGATATCGTTCTTTTCATAGTTTGCGCCGTTCTTGAGCAGCTCCATGTAGAGCTTCAGGGCGTCCTTTGCTTCCTTGGAATCGATCGTCAGGTTCCAGTCCTTATCAAAGACGTCTCCGCCGTAAGCCCAGAGGATCGGCAGGTAATCGGAAACGATCGGGTTGCCCTGCTGGCCTCTGATCACGTAGCCAACCTTACCGTCCTTGCCGTTGACTGCCTTGGCAATCTTCAGCACGTCTTCCCAGCTTTCCGGAACGGTCATTCCTGCAGCGTCCAGAACCGCCTTGTTATAGAACAGGAGCTGAACGTTCCCCGCGAAAGGCAGGGCGTACACGTCACCTTGTCCATAGGGATATTTGCCGATATCCAGAGAGGCTTTTACGAAATCCGAGTCCGCCTTGTAGCCGAGCTCCGTCAGGTTTGCAAAGAGACCTGCTTCGCAGAATTCCGGCATCCACGGATCGTCAGCCATAGCCAGATCGTAGGCTCCCGTCTTGTTCTGAGAATCCAGCGACACCTTCTGTTTCAGGTCGGTGGCTTCCAGACCGAGGATTTCGATGGTGCAGTTATTCTCCGCCTCAAAATCGGCCTTTACCGCATTCAGTACGTCCACATGAGATCCGCCGCGAGCTGCAACGACCAGCTTAACCGGTTCTGTGCTGCCGCCTTGTTCCTCGGTTCCGCTTCCGCCGCCGCAGGCAGCGAGCAGGGATACCGCCAGACAAAGAATCAACAGG
>CAMJRV010000070.1 GCA_946408315.1 uncultured Bacillota bacterium
ATCAAGGCCTTTGAAGAGATGACCTACCGTGGAGTCAGCATCAACGCTACCGTTTCCTTCTCCGCAACCCAGGCCATCGCCGTAGGCGAAGCGGTAGAGAGAGGGTTAAAGAGGAGAGAAGCGGAAGGACTCGACAATTCCGAGATCAACCCTGTCTGCACCATCATGGTAGGCAGACTGGACGACTGGTTGAAGGAAGTTGCGGACAAGAAGAACATCTGCGTAGATCCCTGCGCGCTGTTCTATGCGGGAATCGCCTGTGTGAAGAAGGCCTACAAGGTGTACAACGAGAGAGGGTACAAGACAAAGATGCTGTCGGCTGCTTACCGGACCCCGCTCCAGTGGCTGGAGTTCATCGGCGGCGACATGCTCATGACGATTCCCTACAAGAATCAAGTACCTTTCAACGGATCCGACTTTGAGATCAAGGCGAGAATGGACAACGAAGTAGACCCTTATTACATCAAGGAGCTGAGAAAGCTTCCCGATTTCATCAAGGCTTACGACGAGATGAGCGTAGAGGAATTCGACACCTTCGGACCGGTGAACAAGACGCTGGATCAGTTCGCAGGCGGCTATGACGACCTGGTGAAGATCATCCGGAAGTTTATGATTAAATACTAATAATTGGATGGGAGAGGGAGGTAATTCCTCTCCCATCCTGTTATAATAGATATGACGAGAAACTGCGAATCTAAGATTTGCGGTTTTCCAGCATAAATTCCGCCAGCGCCGATACGCGTCGGGCAGAATGTTAAGGAGGAAACGATGGTTACAGTTTACGGCGAAATGAAAAAAGGTTATAACGAAATCTGCAATATGAAAGATAATCACCCCGATATGCTGATGGATATCGGGATTCAGATCATGGATGGGGGAGAGACGCTGACCATTTCCGATGCGGAGAAGGAAACCTGCGTCCTGCTGCTTTCCGGGAGCGTGACGTTCCGCTGGGAAGGACAGGAAGCCGACGGAGTAAGAACAACGTTGAAGTTTTGATTCAGAAGACGACGAACGAAAGGAGTTTTCCTTCCAAGCTTTACACCCAGGAGGACGTGGGGACGGAAATCTTCGGAGACGGCGTCTGGGAGAACACGGCCCGCAGGGCGTGCAGGACGGTATTTGATTACAATAACGCGCCTTATTCCAACATGGTCATGGGAGAGCTGATCAACTACCCCGGAAGATGGTCAAGCTACATTCCTCACGGTCATGACCAGCCGGAGGTATATTTCTACCGCTTTGACAGGCCGGAAGGCTTCGGTGCGGCTTTCCTCGGGGACGATGTGTTTAAAATCCACAATAACAGCGCGTTCTTCATCCCCGGCGGCCCGACTCATCCTCAGGCGGCGGCGCCCGGCTTTGCCATGTATTATACCTGGATGATCCGGCACCTTGCGGACAATCCATGGACCACAAGAGACAATGACCCCCGGTACAACTGGCTTCTTGAAAAGGATGCGAAGATCTGGCCAAATCAATAAAATGAAACAGAAACAACGATCAGAATCAGTGAGGTCAGACAAATCTGACCGGACAACAAAATCAGGCAATAGGGAGGTCGATCATATGAGCTTTCATTATACCTTGAACAACGGTGCTGAAATCCCCGCCATCGGATTCGGCACCTACCGAACGCCTCCGGGAAAGGAAACGGAGCGGTCGGTATCGGAAGCGATCAAGGCCGGATACCGGAGCATCGACTGTGCGGCCGCATATCGAAATGAGACGAGTGTGGGGGACGCAATCAAAAAGTCGCGGATCGGCCGGGATCAATTATTTATCACAAGCAAGCTGTGGAACGACGAAAAAGGATATGAGTCCACAATCAGGGCGTTTGAAAAAACCCTGTCCGATCTCCAGCTTGATTATCTCGACCTCTACCTGATCCACTGGCCCATTGCCAAAGCTTCCCGGAACCACTGGCAGGAGGCCAACGCTGAGACTTGGCGGGCCTTTGAAGAGCTTTACGAGTCGGGAAAGATCAGGGCCATCGGAGTGAGCAATTTCCGCCGTCATCATCTGGAGCCCTTGATAGAGAGCGCGAAGATCCGTCCCATGGTGAATCAGATCGAGTATCATCCCGGATTTCTTCAGGAAGATACTGTCGCCTTCAGCAAAGCGCAGGGTCTTCTGGTAGAGGCATGGGCTCCCTTGTCCAACGGCGGGATCTTTAAAAATGAGATATTAGGAAAGCTGGCTGAGAAATACGGGAAGACGGCAGCTCAGGTCACGCTGCGGTGGATCATCCAAAAAGGACTTGTACCGCTGCCGAAATCGGTGTCTCCCGACCGGATAAAGGAAAATCTCGAGGTATTCGATTTTGAACTCTCTCTAGAGGATTTAGCCGTCATTGACGGCGTTACCGACTGCGGTCATTCCGGCTTTGATCCGGATGATCTTGATTATTGAAGACAAGGGAGTGGGGAACATCGAAGCAACCTATTACATCGCGATATTTTCAATCTATTTCGCCAGCTTTTTTATCAAAGGGATCGCAGGTTTTGGGGATCCGCTGGTTTTAAACCCGTTGTTATCCATGTTTCTGGAAAACAGGCAGATATCGCCTGCGAACCTTTTAATCAGCGTACCGATCAATGCGTATATGGCATGGAACAACCGCAAATTTTTTTCGGTGAAAAGAATCATCCCGATTGCCGTATTTCTCATGATCGGCATCATACCCGGTACGTTGCTGCTGAAATACGCCACCTCATGGATTTTAAAAATCAGCCTTGGATTCGTTGTCGTTCTGATTGGAATCGAGATGTTGGTCGGGAAAAAAGACAGCGAAACAAAGAACAATAAGGTTGTAATGGCCTTCGTATGCTTTTGCTCCGGCGTAACTGCAGGCTTGTATGGCATAAACTTATTTTTTATCGCTTATATCGAAAAGATATCAAAGAACCGCAATGAATTCAGAGGAAACCTGTGCTTCGTCTTTCTGATCGATAACATATTCCGCACGATTACGTATTTTACGAGCGGTATCATGAGCCGGGACATTTTCTTTCTCGCTCTGCTTGCCGTTCCGGGCGTCGCTGCAGGATTATTTTCAGGTGCAAAAATAGATCAAAAGCTGCGCGAAGAAACCGTTCGGCGCATCATCATCACAATTTTTATGATCGGAGGCGCCAGTATTATGATCAAAACGCTGTGGCAGCTGCTTTCGCCTTCGATTGGATAAAATATAAGTCAAAAAATAAAGGATGGTAAAGAGATGAAAAATAACAGAATCAGAATTGGAATCGCTCCCATTGCCTGGACCAACGACGATCTGCCCGACCTGGGAAGCGAAAACACGTTCGAGCAATGTATCAGTGAAATGGCTCTTGCCGGATTCACAGGCTGCGAAGTAGGAAACAAGTATCCTAGGGATACGGCGGTGCTTGGAAGAGCCCTTTCCCTCCGCGGCATCGAAATATGCAACGCCTGGTTCAGCGCATGCTTTACGACAAAGCCGGAAGAAGAAGTATTGAAGGAATTCATAGAGCACAGGGATTTTCTATGCGAAATGGGAGCGAAGGTGATCGGCGCCGCCGAGGTTGGAAACAGTATTCAGGGGTTGAATGAGCCGATCTTTGACGCAAAACCGGTTTACACGGAAGAGCAGTGGGATAAGGTTGTGAAAGGATTCAATAAAATGGCTGATCTGGCTGCCGAGAAGGGAATGAAACTGGCCTGTCACCATCATATGGGTACCGGCATTCAGACCATGGAAGAAATCGACCGGTTTATGGGCAGCGTTCAGGATAATGTTTATCTTCTTTATGATTCCGGCCATATCTATTATTCGGAAGGTGATTATGAAGCCTGTCTGACCTTGTTGAAGAAATACATAGACAGAACCGCTCATGTCCATCTCAAGGATGTGAGACCAGAATTGATCGAAAAGGTAAGAAGAGAGAAACTGAGCTTTTTAGATGGAGTTCGCCTCGGCACATTTACGGTTCCGGGAGACGGCGCTATCGATTTTGAGCCGATTTTCAAGATCATCCTTGAAAACGATTTCGAAGGCTGGATGGTGGTGGAAGCAGAGCAGGATCCTGCAAAAGCAAATCCACTGGAATATGCGCTGATCGCCAGAAAATATATTAAAGAAAAATCTGGATATTAATATCAATGCCAACTGATCTTTTGAGATGACACCGGCAAGGGTCCCCCCTTTGGTTTGTTATAAGCAACGATGCGGATCAAAGGGGGAGACCATAAGGCAGACTATAAGGTATATAATATTTTAATAAAAAAAACCCTGGATCTTTCCAGGGATTCGATTTGTCTTAAGATGTTCAGATCAACTGCAAACATTCATTAATGACTTCTTGTGTGAGCACAAACTCAGTATTTTGTTTTTCTGTCATTTATTTTCTTCTTTCTATCGTTATTCTATTGCAAAGTGTTTAATGCTATTCTTAAAATCAACCGGTTTTTTTCCGGCTTCTTCTTGAAAAAGGCCCAGTATACCATCATAGATGATATCGGACAGCTCTTCATCTGACAGCGGTTTACGGGCTTCTATCCCCAGTTTCTTATCCAGTATCTTATCCAGACGTATCAGGGCTTTCTGTTGGTCGTACCCTAAGTCGACGATTTTATTTAATAAATTAAGTGCGGTTCTCATTTTACCTCCTCAAGTCAACACGATCGTATAAATAATAAAAAACCCCTGTAAAATTACAAGAGTCCACGATATCTTAATTATCAATTAAATAACATGCCAAGAGTTACTTGCTTTTGCAATATACTTATCTTATCACAGAATAAAGAGAAAAGCAAAGTATTTCCGATAATCTACTTGAATAATTGAAATATATCAATTATAATTGACTTAATGGTTAAACATTGCAGGTCTGAATTCATTTTCCATGAAAGCGAGCAGTCATTTTACAACGAAATAGAAACAGATATGAATAGTAATGTTGATTTCAAGCAATGAAGGTGGATTTTATGATCCACTTTATATTTTTATGAGGCCAAACAGGAGGTGTTTGATATTAGAAACAATAAAAACGAATTATCGATCAACAATGAAATCAAAGATAAGGAGGTGAGGCTCATTGACGCGGACGGCACGATGCTGGGAATCGTACCGATTGCAGAGGCATTGGACCTGGCCTGGAAAAAGGATCTGGACCTGGTGAAAATCTCTCCCGATGCAGTTCCGCCGGTATGCAAAATCACCGACTATAATAAAACGATGTTTGAGAAGGCGAAGAAAGAAAAAGAAGCCAAAAAGAGCCAGAAGACTGTTGAACTGAAGGAAGTAAGGCTGTCTGTGAAAATAGGCGACCACGATCTGGATGTTAAAATTAAGAACGCTTCTAAATTTTTAGCGGATGGAAATAAAGTAAAAGCCAGCATTCGGTTTAAGGGAAGACAGCAGAAGTATGCCGGCGACGGCACCGATGTAATGGAAAAGTTTGCTGAAGCGCTCAAAGACGCCGGCACCGTGGAGAAGGCGCCTTTGGTGGAAGGAAGAACCATGACGATGGTTTTGTGCCCCAAAAAAGCCTGAGCGCATAGGGGATGTGAAGAGGGATGAAAGAAAAGGGACCTTTTATCACAAATGTAGAAAATTTTAATGATCAGATAAAAGCAGAGGAAATCTTAAACGCCGTTTCTCATGGGATCGGAGCATTGCTGGCGATCGCCGGAACCGCCGTGATGATCGTTCATTCTGTCCGCACAGGGAAAGCGATCGATGTCGTAAGCGCCTCGATTTATTGCTTTGGCCTGATTTTCCTGTATCTGATGTCCACGCTTTATCATTCTATGCAGCATCGCGGAGCGAAAAAAATCTTCCAAAAATTTGACCACTGTTCGATCTTCTTTTTAATCGTGGGCAGCTATGCACCGATCTGTCTGTCCTTGCTTGGAGGAAAATTGGGGTGGACTATTTTTGGTGTCAATCTATTCTTTGCAGTTCTTGGAATTGCAGCCAATGCGGTCAGCGTAGCCAGGTGGAGCAGCCTTTCCCTGGTCCTTTATCTGTTGATGGGCTGGTCGATTATGGCGGGAATCAAACCGCTGCTTCAGCTGGTATCCTTCCATGGCTTCCTGCTTTTACTGTTTGGCGGGCTGTTTTACTCGATCGGCGTGATCTTCTATACGATCCGGAAACCCCGCTTTATGCATGGCGTCTGGCATCTGTTCGTATTATGCGGAAGCATCTGTCATTACTTCTTTATTTTGTTCTACATATTATAATGCAGATTGCTGTCTTGCCAACCTTGATCGTGAAGGCGCCCCCGCAGATTTTCGGCCGCGGGGGCGCTGATTTTATTTTTTGTTCTTTCTTTTCTCTGATCCGTACGAAGCTCCTACCGTACCTTGCCGTGTTTTCGGAGAATTTCAAGTACTTGATCCTGAGGCAGTTCATACAGCTTATTAAAGTCTCTTCCTTCCATTGTCTCCGCGGCAAAGAGCACGTTTAAGATCGCTTCTTCCGTCGCTTCCGCCACCGCTTTGTAAATCGGGTCCATCATGTCGTCGCCCAGCAGTTGGATTTCAGATAATTCCGTCGTATAGGCGTCTTCGTTGGCGGTGGAGAAGGCAAGGAAGATGTCTCCTGATCCGTTCTCAAAACCTGCGCCCAATTTGCCGATCCCGATGGGAATTCTCCTGCACATTTTGGCGAGCTGCCAGGGGAGTACGGGAGCATCTGTGGCAACCACCACGATGATGGAGCCGGTGCCCGGCTTCGGAGCAAACGTGTTGATGATCGGGTCCGCTCCGGTAATCTTGTCGCCCATGGAAATGCCGAGAATCTCGAAATGAGGCCGGAATCCATGGTTGGCCTGTACGAGCACGCCGACGGTATAGCCTCCCTCTTCCTCGGTCAGGACACGGGACGAGGTGCCTGTGCCGCCCTTAAACTGGTGACACTGCATACCCGTACCGCCGCCTACATTTCCTTCCTGCAGCGGGCCGGATTTTGCCGAATTGAGCGCTTCCAGCGCATGTTCGGCTCCGACGTGAAATCCGTTGGTATCGTTGAGCAGTCCGTCCCAGGTTTCTCCCACGGTGGGATAGAAATAGCCGCAGCCTTCGATGGGACGGCCCTCTACGATCATCGGATAATAGTAGCCGTTTTCGATCATCCATTTTGAGGTCGTGTCGCGGACGATGCCGACACTGTTTGTATTGGTAATCATAAAGGGCCCGTGCATGAACCCGGAATCATCGATCCATTGGGTCCCGGTCAATTCGCCGTTTCCATTTAGATTGTGACGTCCCGCAAATACTGCGCTTCTCTTTGCGCCCCGGGGCAATATGGCCGTAACTCCCGTCCGGGCGAAGGGGGAGCCCATCCCCGTATAATCCTTCGGTTCTCCTTTGATGATCGTGGAATAACCGACCTCAACTCCCTTTACATCCGTAATCGCGTTATATTCTCCCGTCGTGCCCGGAAGAATGATTCCGGCCTCTCTGGCTCTCTGTTTTTTCATGACTGTCCTCCTAATTCAATGCTTACAGCTTAATTTGATCTTACAGCAATTTTTCAAATCCGTCTGTGGTATATTCTTTTCCGGCTCTTCTGGCTTCCAGCGCGTTGGACAATGCCTTAAAGCGTTCTCCCGTCAAAGGATAGAACAATGCGGCTACTGCGGCCAGCGCGCCGAAGGCTCCGGGAACCAGCGTGCAATTATAGAGGATCGCGGTATGAGCGCTTTCCGCCTGTACCGCCAGCGTACCGTCATATGCGCCCCAGGCCAGGACCATTCCGCTGAGCCATGTGCCGACTGCGGCGCCCAGCTTCTGGCAGAATGCCATCAGCGCGGTAACGATTCCTTCTCTTCTCTGGCCGTTGATAAATTCATCCACCTCGCTGATGTCGTACATCATGGAGTAGTAAAGCGTCCAGAAGGAGGAATTTCCAAACTGGAACAGCAGAGCCCAGACGATGATGGTGCCAAAGCCTGCGATGCCCACAAATCCAAAGAGCATCATGCAGATGCCGCCGATCCCCATGGTGATGATGTAAGCCCGCTTCTTGCCCAGTTTTTTCGCGAGGATGCTGATGACGGGAAGCCAGCCGATTCCGATCAGCGTGTTGATGACAAAGAACGTAGACTGTGTACCGGCGTCGAACTTCAGGTTGTTCGACATCAGGAATACGGGGCCGCTGCTTGCCATGGCCGTCGCAAGGGACCAGCAGAAGATGGAAATGGCCAGCGGACGGCTGGGCTTCAGTCCGAAAATTTCAAAGACCGTTTTGAAGAGATTTTTTCTTTCCTCTTTTGAAACGCGACTTTGATCGACGGGCAGCTCCGCTCCCTTTGTCATCTTCCAGCACACGGTGATCGCGATGAGAAGCACGACGGCAAAGATCATGGAAACGTTGCGCCAGCCTCCTGACGCGTCCGATCCGGCCTGGATGGACTTTTCGACGATCATCGGAGGCGCGGCGGAAGCCAGCATGACGGACAGCTGGATCGCGACGCTTGCCCAGACCCGGAGAGACGTTCTCTCGTCAAAGTCCTGAGTCATCTCTGCGCCCAATGC
The DNA here is from genome assembly GCA_946408315.1 of uncultured Bacillota bacterium. Taxonomy (GTDB): domain Bacteria; phylum Bacillota; class Clostridia; order Peptostreptococcales; family Anaerovoracaceae; genus Anoxybacterium. The sequence continues at coordinate 8,506 of CAMJRV010000070.1, forward strand.
GAAATAAGGAATGACATAGACCTTGTACGTCGACCAGAACAAGATAGCGATGGCGACGAAGTAAGCCGACTTGACGCCCGTCTCCATGTCTACATTGTTAAAGAGCAGGAACATGCAGATCGCGTAAGGGATGGCGGCCGAAATCATCATGGGCCGCCTTCTGCCATGCTTGCTTTTCAGGTTGTCGGAGATGTAGCCTACGATGGGATCGGTGATCGCGTCCCATCCGATGGCGATCAGCGAAACCGTGCCGGCAACGGCCGGCGGGATTCCGGCAATGTCTGTCAGGAAGAAAAGGAAAAAGAAATAAAAGATGTTGAATCCGACGGAATCTCCCAACGCACCGATGGAATATCCAAGCTTCTTCCCGGATGACAAAGGTTTGGCAATAAAATCACTCATTTTGAACCTCCCTATCATTTTGATGAAATAAACCTTCTGGGAATTTCTATAGCAACGAGCGTGCCAAAAAAAGATGACGTAGAATTTTTATTGGAATTACAGCGCTTTCGGACTGCGCGGTCTTTGGCGCAAATGGAAACGGCACTCTGATGTAAACTTTTGTTGACCCATGTTTTCCCCTCTGCAGGAGGGAATTTTGACCTATATTCCATATTTCTTTAGTTTGCGATGGAGCATTTGCCTGGAAATTCCCAATTGATCTGCCGCTTTTGCCATCGTCATCCCTTCTTTCGATAGAATTTTTACGATGGCCTCTTTCTCCAGACGGTTTTTCATATTCT
>CAMJRV010000071.1 GCA_946408315.1 uncultured Bacillota bacterium
GCATACGTATGCTGAGAGGATCTCAAAGATTGGTTCCAGACGTCCAGAAACTGGCGGGAATATGCTCCGGTCAGATGATCGAGGAAGGCGATTTTTTTGTATTCATCGCGGCTTACCTCCAAATCTCCAAGCTCTCTCTTTGCAAACCGGATGATGTACAGATAGATGAGGATAGCATATGCAAGAAACGTTATCGTACCTCCGGCTGCAACCCTTACCGCCAGCTTGTTGACCGGCTCGAACAGCGAGGACTGCTTCTGGGCCGACAGGAAATAGATATCGTCCTGAACATGGAAAGCGACGTAAATTGACCCCGACTTTTGAAAGATCGTCATATCGTCATCAACTTTTACGATCGCAGCGTCGGACAAGAAATCCCGATATGCGTTCCGATCCAAAAGCTTCATCTCTGCCGCGTCTGTATTAAGGCGATCGAGCTGCTGTGTCAGATCATACACGATGAGATCATAGCCGAGAACCCGGCTCCCGTTCATGACCCGCGAAACCATAATGGCATTTACAGAATGCGGCGCAACAATTATTTTTGATATGGCTTCTGCAGTCTGTCCCTCTGCGATATCCGGGAAAGAACCGTTTGCCGCGCCGGCCGCCCCATACTCCGCGATGACCATTCCATCGACGATGCGCGCTGCCGATACGAGGTGCTCCAGCGCCATAGCGCCATCCCTATACTTCGGCCCGGTGTACGCTTTCAACTCCTCCAGGCTCATCGCTCCATTTTTATAGTCGGTGATGGCATCCTTTATCATCGTCCTGCTCGATAAGCTCTTTGCCCCTTCCAATCCGCGCTGAACGCTGTTTTCAAAAGCGTGGAAACTTGTGCGGGATAGCTGCGTAAAATTATCGGTCAGGCTCTTCTCCAGCTCCGACCTCATCGGCTGGTAGACGAACAGCAGGACAAAAACGATCGCGATAAAAACCGAAAGTGCGAACATTCGATTGACGCGATGAACAAACCTTAACCTGGATATTACCTGGTATTCCTTCCGTGAATCCATTGCCTCTCTTCCCATACTCAAATTGCGTCAACCGGCCAGGCGCCTTCCCGACAAGGGGAAGGCTTCCTGACCGGATTTACCGATTTCATCAATATTTATCAAACCGATCGTCGCCCAGATCTATTTTCGGCATATGATCCGTGCCGGTCTTTCCGCCGCCTAAAAGTCTCACATCGCCGGCGCCCAGAGCAGGAAACTTTCTGAGCTTAAATCTGCCCACCATGTCTTTGAGAATTTCGGCCTGCCCGGAGAGCTCCTCGCTGGACGCCGCGCTTTCCTCCGCGGTGGCGGCGTTCGTCTGAACGACCTGAGATACCTGATTCAGGCCCGTATTGATCTGGGAAATTCCCATCGCCTGCTCGTTTGAGGATTTTGCAATCTCAGCAATGATGTCCACCGTCTTGGCAATGCCGCCTACGATTTCATCGAGAGCCTTTGCGGTACTGTTCGCAATATCCGTACCGGCAGCCGATTTTTTAATCGAACCCTGGATCAGCTCGGTCGTATTCTTTGCCGCTTCCGCACTTCTCGCCGCAAGTGTCCTTACCTCTTCGGCTACGACCGCGAACCCCTTGCCGTGCTGTCCCGCTCTGGCCGCCTCAACCGCCGCATTGAGTGCGAGTATGTTGGTCTGGAAAGCGATGTCGTCTATGACTTTGATAATCCTTGAGATGTTGTTGGAAGACTCGTTGATTTCATTCATCGCCTGAAGCATTTCTGCCATATGGTGATTGCCTTTTTCCGCGTTGTCCTTTACCGCCTGGGTGAGCTCGTTTGCCGTCCCCGCGTTGGCCGCATTCTCCTTCGTCTTTGCCGCCACCTCACTGACCGAAGCCGTCAGCTCTTCGACCGCGCTCGCCTGTTCCGTAGCGCCCTGGGACAACGCCTGGCTTCCGTCGGAAACCTGCTTGGAGCCGATGGAAACCTGATCGGAGGAATTATTGATATCTCCAAGCACCGTATTGAGGGATTCCAGAATCGTATTGAGGGATTCGGAGATTCTGACAAAGTCTCCGTCGAAAACCTGCACGTGGCTCCTGGACAGATTACCTTCCGCAATTTCTCCGATGACATCAGAGATTTCGCCAACCACCTGCTTCAAACTGTTGACCGTACTGTTGACCGCATCGGATAACACTTTAAAATCGCCTTTGTATTCGCCTTTTACCAAAGCATCCAGTCTGCCTTCCGAAACGGTGTTCATGACGAAGATAACTTCCTTAGTAGGTTTGACTACTGCTTCCACAAGCTGATTTACGCCGCCTACAAGCTCTCCCCAGCCTCCGGAAAAACCGGAAGCGTCGGCCCTCGTATCGAGCTGCCCTTCCTTGGCCGCATTGATCAGGAGGTTCGTTTCCGTCAAAAGTCCGTTCATGATGTCGATGCAATTGTTCAGATTGTTCTTGATCTCATTGAAATCTCCGTGATACGTATCCGTGATCTTGGACGGAATATCGCCCTTGCTGATCCGATCCACATATTCTGCCGTCACGTTGATCGGTTTTACGAAAGCCTCCACCAGATCGTTCACGCCGCTCACGAGGGTCCCCCAGTCGCCTGTAAACTGTACCGCGTCGGCTCTGACGTCCAGAGTGCCCTCCCGGGCCGCTTTGATCAGCTTGCTCGTCTCCAAGAGCAGTCCGTTCATCACATCGATGCAGCTGTTGAGATTATTCTTAATCGCGTTAAAGTCTCCATAGTACGTATCCGTGATCGCAGGCGGGATATCCCCTTTGCTGATCCGGTCAACATATTCCGCCGTCATATTGATCGGCCCCACAAAGGCGTCGACCAGGCCGTTGATCCCTTCGATCATATCCTTCCAGGCTCCGTCATATCCGGCCGAATCTCCCCGGCGGTCAAGCTTTCCTTCCCCGACGGCTTCGATCAGCAGGTTCGTTTCCGCGAGCAGCCCGTTCATCACATTGATACAGCCGTTCAAATTATTCTTGATCTCATTGAAATCACCCTGATACGTATCCGTTATGACTGGAGGGATATCACCTTTGCTGATCCGGTCAACATATTCCGCCGTCATATTGATCGGCCCCACGAAAGCGTCGATCAGTCCGTTGATTCCATCGATCATATCCTTCCAGGCTCCGTCATACCCGGTCGAATCGCCTCTGCGGTCAAGCTTTCCTTCCATCGCGGCCTGAATCAGCTTCTGCACCTCCGAATTTAACTCTCTGATCGTTCCGACGGTCTTCTTCAATGCCGGCGCGATTTCATCCCTTTCATCCTTAATTTCAATCTCAGCGGAGACATCGCCGTGAGAAACCATATTCATGACGCCGATTACCTTTGCCTGCAGCTCATCGGCAAAGAAGTCCATGTAGCCTCCCATCTGGCCGATTTCATCCTTTGTCTTCAGATTGAGCCGCTCTCCGAAGTGCCCCACGCTCATCTCCTGTATCATGAACGACGCTCTTTTCAGCGGCTTCGTGATCGACCGGGAGATGAACAGTCCGACCAGGATGGACAGCAAAAAGACAGCGGCAATCAGCACGGTCATCAGGATTGCCGTACTCTTAAAAATCCCGGTGTTTTCATCCGATTTTGCCTGCGCATCTTCAAGCTTCATCGTCATAAAGGCGGCGATGGCATCCTGATACGCCCTGGAGGCGATTCCGGCGGCTCCCTCTTCCGCCAACAGAAGGTTCGCTTCCCCATCCCGATTTTCCTGAGCCAGCGCAATAACCTTATCGGTTTCCTTCCGGAATGCGTCTCTTGCGGTGATATAACCGTCAAACGCCTCTTTTTCGTTACTGGTAGTCGTTGCTTCGAGGGATTCCGTAATCTTGTTAATGTTCTCCCTGCGATCCTGAATACGGTCGACAAAGTCCTGGATCTCCTCGGGGGTCTGAGCGACAATCATGTCTCTGCAGTTTACCCGAACTCTTTGAAATTCTGTCGATATTTCCCCGATCTCAGATATCGGAACCGCCGCGTGTTTAAATAATTCCGTATCATTCTGGTCCATCGCCTGCATGTTCAGGATCGCGTAAGTTCCCATTGCAGAAAACATAAGACAAATCAAGATATAACTGATCACTAACTTCCTACCGATTTTTAAATTGGCAAACCCTTTCATTTTTCCCTCCTGCTTCAAAGCTACTTATTTTTTAATATATCTGCTGCAATTGTTCTCAGTTCTGTCAGATTTTCTTTCGAGACATAGGCGGTACACCCGTCTTTCAGCGCGTCTTCAATTTCTTTCCGGCTGATATCCTCCGACACGATGATAAACGGAGTATCATGGGATTTGCGGTTGCGAATTTCGAGCGCTTCTAAAGCACTGAAATTCGGCATGGAATGATCGCTGAGGATCAGATCCCATCCGCCGTCTTCCAGAGCCTGACGCAAGGACTGGCCGCTCGACACCATCTGATATCGCCGAACTGTAAAGTCGGCCTTTTTCAGTTCTCTGACGTTTAAATCTGCTGAATAAAAAGAATCTTCGACTACAAGCACCGATATTTCTGTCATCCTCACATTTCTCCTTCTAGAATTGTCCTGATGTTCCGTTCCGGCAACGGCTTGCTGAAGTAGTACCCTTGAATTTTGTGGCAGCCGTGAGAGATCAGGTAATCCATCTGTTGCTTCGTTTCCACGCCCTCTGCGATGACGCACAGCCCCATGCCTTTCCCGATTGAAATGATCTGACCGGCCAGGGTGCTTTCCTTCTCCTCGGAGATGATGCTGTCGATAAAGCTCTTGTCCACTTTCAGCGTATTGATCGGGAGCCGCAATAAATAATGCAGGGAGGAATACCCTTTTCCAAAATCGTCAAGGGCAATCCGCACGCCGTAATGCTGCAGCAATCTCAGCTTCTTTCCGATGATTTCGTAAGACTCCATCAGAATGGATTCCGTAATTTCCAACTCCAGGCATGCCGGTGCGAGATCCAGCTGAAACAGCACATTCATAACCTCGTCTACAAAGTCTTCCTGCAGAAGCTGGAGGATCGATATGTTGACAGAAACGCTCAATCCGGGAGATCCGCTTCGGTGAATCTCTTTAATGAAACAGCAGGCATTCGCCAATACCCATTTCCCGATCTCAATAATGCTGTGGGTATCCTCGGCAATTTTAATAAACCTTATGGGGGGTACGTCCCCCAATTCCGGGCTCCGCCATCGCAGCAGCGCCTCAAAGCCCGAGATTCTGCCTGTATCCAGGTCCAGCTGAGGCTGGTAGCAGATGTGGAACTCATCTTTCTCCAGCGCCGTCCGCAAATGTCTCTCCACCACCTTCCATTCCGAAAACGCCTCATTCATCGTCTGGTCAAAGTAGGCAAACCGGTTCTTTCCTGTTTTCTTCGCACTGTGCAGAGCGTAATCCGCGCACCGGAGCAATTCATCCGGATTGCTGCCATGTTCGGGGTAAAGGGCTACCCCAACGCTGCTCGTAATTTGGAAAACGCTGTTTCCGATCTGCAGCGGAGTCTTGAAGCTGCCGGTGATCTCAAGCGCGTATCCGATCAGTTCCTCGGCCCTGCCGTATCCGTTGATATACACGACAAATTCGTCCCCTCCGAACCGGTAAACAGAACCTGCTCCGTTCAGCGCCTGGATCAATCGAGTGCCGACGATTTTGAGCAGTCTGTCCCCAAATGACTGTCCCATGGAATCGTTTATGAATTTAAAATTGTCAAGATCGACAAGGAATAGCGTGCCTTTCCTGCCATCACTGTCTGCAAAGACCTTTGACAGATCTTCATACAATGCCAGCCGGTTCGGCAATCCGGTGAGAATATCATGATAGGCCATATAGCGGAGTTGTTCCTGATACTCCTTCAGTTCCGTAACATCCGTATGGGAGCCTGCCATCCGGCACACTCTCCCATTTTCATCGAACAGAGCTTTCCCTCTCACCTGAATCCAGATATACTGCCCGTCCTTCTTCTGCAGCCGGTAGGTACAGCTGTAATAGGGCGTCTGCTTTTGCTGATGCTCCTTCATGGTCGCGATCGCCGTCGCGCGGTCGTCGGGATGGATCAGGTCCTGCCAATTATCCATCCGGTTCATGTCCTCCCGCGTATATCCGGTAATTTCAAGCCAGCGGTCCGAAAAATACCGCTTTTCACCCTGCTCATCCCAGATGCCATCGTTGGTAGCCTCCAGGATCAACCGGTATCTTTCTTCACTTTCGGAAAGCCGTTTTAGGCGCTCCATTCTCTTCAAAGAGATGCCTTTTTTTCCGTTTCTTTTCCGCATCATCAAACAACACCTTGCTTCTCGCGAAAAAGAGCCTTTTGGCTCTCTTTCGAGCCCCATCTATCATCGATAACAGGAGGCTTTCGTCTAACACATCGATTTTTCGTCCCGGCCGACAAGGTACGACACGTCTGTAACCGAGGCTAAGATCATTGTATCGGAAAAACTTGGAAATTGGCATGTAAAAAAGACGGGAAAATCCCGGAAAAATGTCGGTCCGTCACCGTGCTCAGATTCTGACGCCGTCGTGTCTGAAATCTTTAGGCAACGATCCCATATGCTTTCTAAAAAGCCTGCTGAAGTATTCATTGTCTTTAAAGCCGAGCCGCTCTGCGATCTCATAATTTTTCAGCTTTCCTTCCTGAAGGAGTCGTTTGGCCCTCTCCATTTTGACCATGTTGATATACTCCAGCAAGGCGATTCCGAATTCCTGCTTAAAGACTTCGCTCAGATATGATTTGCTGAGAAACAGCTTTTCCGAGAGGATTTTAACGGAGATTTCTTCATCGATATGCCGCAGCACATAATCGCAGGCCTGTTTGACAATATCGCTGCCGCAGCCGCCCAGAAATCTGCTCGCAATCGCGATCGGTTCCTCCAGCACGCCAAGGGCAAGCTCTTTCATTTCAGCCGGGTCTTGGCAGCCTGCATAGTCTGCCAGCTTTAATGCTTCCACATCGAGAAAGGATTCCATCCATTCATGGATTTTCAGTATTTCACTTATGATCTCATGGGTGGCGTTTTTTAAAAGGAGCAGGGTTTTCGTCCTGTCATATTGAAAGGGGGTACAGATCGTATCGATCAGGTCGGAAGCGAAGACAGCCGCATGAGGATCTCCGCTTTTCATCAGCAGTATGACCTGCTCCGTATCGGCTGCGGCCAGGATCGCTTCTTCCGCGATTCCCTGCAAAGCTTCCAGCCTCTGTTCCTCCCAGCGCTTTTCATCCAGCTTCTGCCGGATCCTTTCAAGCAGCCCGGCAAGCTCGTCTTCCTCCACAGGCTTTCCAATATAGTCAAAGGCTCCATAAAGAAAGCCCTGCCTTGCATAGTCATACTGGGTATAGTCGCTGAGCAGAACGGTAAAAGGGCAGAGCTTTTTCTCGGATATGCGATGCAGCAGTTCGATCCCATCCATTCCGGGCATCCTGATATCGGTAATCACCAAATCGACAGGAGAAGCTTCCAAATTTCGGAGCGCCTCCAAACCGTCCCCGGCTTCCGCCGCTACAACGAACCCGGAATTTTCTCCCCATAGCTTCATCCGTTTCATATCCCGCCGCATGATTTCCATATCATCGACGATCATAACCTTATACAAACCTTTTCCTCCTCCTCGTCAAGCGGCAGCGTAAAATAGACTGTCGCACCCTGATCCGGCGTTCCTGTAATCCACGTCCTGCCCCCATGTTTCTGTATGATCTTCCGAACGGTGGCCAGTCCGATCCCCGTACCCTCAAAATCCTCCGGCGAATGAAGCCGCTGAAAAATACCGAACAGCTTGCCTGCGGAATCGGCGTCAAAACCTGCGCCGTTGTCACTGATAAAGAACTCGGCTTCTTCTCCCTCAACCCTATGACCTACCCGGATGACTGCCTGCTCCCGGAGTTTCGTAAACTTGATCGCATTCGAAATCACATTGTAAATCACCTGTTTTAACAACACTTTATCCGCATTTACCGGAGGGAGCTTTGACTCCATGACGAGATCAATCTTCCGCTCGGGAATTGCAGACGCCAGTTCCTGAAAGATCAGGTTGAACATTTCGTTTAAGTCGGTCCTTTCCTTATAAAGATCGAGTCTCGCCGCGGTGGAATACTGGAGCAGCTTGTTGGTCAGCGCTATCATATCCCTGCTGATATCCACGATATGTCCGGCGATCTCTCCCATCTCGCCTTTCATCTGCTCCGGATAATCTTCCAGCATGATCCTGCCGTAGGCGCCAATCGCCCTCAAGGGGGATTTCAGATCGTGGGACACCGTGTAAGCAAAGGTTTCCAGCTCTTTTACGGCGGTCTGAAGCTCCGCCGTCCTTTCAGCCACCCGCTGTTCCAGCTCTGCATTGAGTTTCAGAATTTCCTGCTCCGCCAGCTTACGCTGTGTGGTATTCTCAAATATGACTCCCACCCGATTTTCGCTGACCATAAAAGCGTTGACAGAATCGTATTCGAACTCCAACTCGGGGTTATAGGCTTCAAAACTCCGCGAAGCTCCCGTAAGAAATATCTCTTCATAGATCTCCAGATGGCGGTTCTGAAACCCGTTGACCTCAGACCAGGTCTTTCCGATGATCTCTTCCTCCTTTTTATGAAAGTTTTTTTCAAAGGCAGGATTCACGTCGGTAAAACGAATATCCGCAAGCTTCCCTTCTCCGTTAAAAACCGGTTCAATGACGAATAGCCCGTTCAGCATTTTATCGAGGAGCTGCTCGTAATTTTTCTCGCGCTCCTCCAAAACCGTCTCGGCCTCAAGCTGTGACTGGAACACGCGCGCAATCACGCCTCCGAAAACCAGACCGAGTATGGCCGCCAGAAGAAAGTGCATCTTTGACGAAGGGGATTGCAGCCATTGGAAATCATATTGCTTTTCGATAATAAAAAAATTAAAGATAAGCATGGCAAATGCAGAAGTCACGGAAGCGGCAAAGGTGCACAATACGATTCCGGTACTGTACCGCGACGTTTTCGCGCAATCAAGCCGAAATATCCTTCTGGTGAAGGGGAGGAGCAGCAATACGTCGATTAAAGCCAGAAAAACAAATTCAGCCGCGATGCTCTTCAATGCAAACGCGGTAATTACGGCATAAGAGATCGTCGTATTCGCGTCGGGATTCCAAAACGGAGGATTGAATCGATAGAGGAAGGGAAAGACGGTAAAATATATGAGCAGGCGAATTCCAGCATAGATGAATTGCAGAAAATATATGTTGGTATAAAATTTCCTGGCGCTGCGGCGCCTGTCGCTGCCCCAGCCCTGTACGACGACCCATGCCAACAGGCCCAGGGA
>CAMJRV010000072.1 GCA_946408315.1 uncultured Bacillota bacterium
CCCCATAATACTATAATAGTAATTCCCTATATCGACGCAATCTTATCCTGAATTTATGCTTTTATGTATCGATTGTCTGAGTAATAGGCCGATTGATCCCTTTACAAAAAGATTACCTACCTGCAGCCAACACAATAAAAAATACGGATACGATGAAATCGTATCCGTATTTTTATGGAGCTCCCGGGCGGACTCGAACTGCCGACCGGTTGTTGTTGGTAAGGTGACATAAATCTATTTCTTTTCGCCGTTGTCGGTGCGATATTCATGCGCAACAGGTTTATAGTCTTCCGACTGATATTTTCGATACTTCTCACCTTGGGAAACTGCGTCTTCCTGATCTAAATCATCCACGTAATCCATTGGTTCCGTGCAGATCGCATCCAACAGAATTTTCTCAAGATGTTCAAATTCAGAATACTGATCGAGGCTGGCCAATACAAAAGCGTTGCGAACATATCCCGCGCTCGCGGCTAGAAGATCCTGATCAAAGTAATAATCGTAATGCTCAACAAAAAACGTCATTAGCATTACGATTGTACGCGTATTTCCCTCACGGAAAGGATGTACCTTCCAAAGTGGAGGAAAGGCTCTGGAAATCTGTGCCGCAAATTCTTCACGATTCAATTTCTTCCATTGTACTTGATTTATTTCTTTCCATGCAGCGTCCAAGTCACGCTTAATATCACGGACATTGGAATACCAGACGCTAATACCCGCTAGGAGGTCCTCTCGCTTTTGGATGTTGATCGTTCGGAAGACTCCGGCCCAATCATACACATCTTCAAATAAAGTCTTATGAATTGTCTTGATTCCCTGCGTGGAAAAATCATCAAAGCCTTGTTCATAGAGCAGCATCATGCTTGCCCGGGACAGTTCGGCCTCGGCCAGGTCCAATTCCTTTTCATCAAGGATATTCAACAAATTGCGCAGAACAGAGCTTTCTTTATAAAGATAAGGATCATTCATAAGCAGTACCTATAGCGTGCGCCTATGCTTTGCAATTAGCGCGGCCTTCATTTCAGCACCAGAAATCTCTCCCCGTGCCCACTGTGCCGAGAGCTTTTTCGCTTGAAGCGTTACAGGAACGCCTTCTATTTTATTAACTGCATCGGCAAGCTTTACCGCAGTTAAACGTCGAAACTGTAATTCCGGAGACACATCATCAACTCCTTTATTTATAGTATATCACAAATCAGTTTAAAAAGTTTTAAAATTTACACCCGAGCTCCTTCTGCCGGCGGTTCGAATCTCTTCAAAAACTATAAAAAATATGGACACTACGATTTACGTAATGTCCATATTTTTATGGAGCTCCCGGGCGGACTCGAACCGCCGACCTGTGGTTGTTCGTAAGGTAGTATAAATTCTCTGTAATGCAATTACCTGTCAAGCCCTTGCAACAGCTTATATAGCTTGGCCATCTGCGTTATTACATCAGAAAACGGAATGGCGTCTGATTCGTTAAAAACGTATACCCTCTGCATATCGGCAAAAGTCTCCTGAAGCTTGGCATCGCTTTCCAGTGCTTTGAAAAGCAGAAAATCAGCGAAGGGCTTTTGTGCCAAGTCACTGCCGATTCTGTTTTGTTCCTCGCGCCGCTTATACTCAATCATTTTCAGCAGTTCATCCTCATGTGTAAGCAGCGCTGAGATTCTCTCGGTTTTCATCATCAAGGTCAGGTCATATAAGTGCTTTGCTACATCAAACAGCATCTGTCGTTGATAATAAAATTCTGCCGCCAGAATCTTGTCCGCAAAAATGCGCTCCATCTTGATGGTCTTCACTTCAAAAGGAAATACGTCGTAACTGTCACGAAGGATTACCTGCTGCTCAGAGTCTGCCGCCGTATAGAGCAACGGCTCAACCAGAAGAGATTCCACGGGCTCGCTTATCGTAAATGATGTCGCCTCGACTTTTACATATCCGAATCTCTGGAGGGCGTCATCGGCGTCAATTTGGGTTACCGGCTGATATTCATATACGCTGGTGATGCTGCCTTTCGCATTAATCTCTTTGGTTTTGTCGTTTGTTCTCGGCAGAGAGGCGTAACCATTAGCCACAGTTTCCAGTCTCTTTTTGCCCTGAGATTTCGAACAGTCCTGCACCTCAACTGTTAGATCAATATCTTCTGAAAACCTTTTCAGGCTCCCGATTGCCTTGTATAACGCAGTTCCGCCCTTAAAGTAAGCGGGCAATTCCTTTTGCCAAGTAGCAAGCTCAGAAAGAAGCAAGGTAAGATAATAATCCTTTTCGAGGATATCTTCCCTGACTCCTGTCTTTTCCGATATTACCGTAAGTAACGCCTGGAAGGCGTCCCTATCCTTGTGCAGTTTCATATCCATCACCTCTCCACCAATACATCTACTAAATTGAGAAGCGTCTTTTGCGGGTAGTGCTGTCTGGCATAAGTCAGGGCTTGAACTGTATTCAGATTATTTTTTTCAGCGAAATTGCGGAGTAACCCTTTAGGATTCTCCACATCAACAGGAGCCTCCTGTAAATCTCTTATGCCGTCGAGTAACTGCAGATAGCGGAAATTTCCGGCGTTAACTGTAATTACCGGCTTCCTGACAATAATGAATCTGTCATCTATATTTTTGCGATAGGCATTGGTAGCAATTTCGCGCCTTTTAGGAACCTGAGTGGTCAAGCCTAATTTATTCATAAGGGAGAATCCTGTTTCGTAGCCGATTATCTCGTCGCCGCGGCGGGTAAGCAACTGCGTCTCGATCAGTTCTTCGCTCGGACGAGCCTTGCCGAAAACCGTCTGCCTGGCGCGATAATAAACGCCTTTTTGGTAACGCTCAATCAAGCCCTTATCCGCTAAGCGCTTCAATGTGACATTAGTAATCGGCCTGGCTTTATTGACAGGAACTTTATATTCCTCGGCCATTGCTTCTGCTATGACGTCAGTCTGGAATGCCTGACCATAGGGGATGTCGGCTATTTTTTTCGTGATGAATTCGCCATAAGTGCGATGCTCCATAGATAAGGACTCCTTTTCGGTGTTATTATCTTGTAATTTATATGATAATATTATTGACTCCATAATAACATATTATGCACAAAAAATCAATCATGTGATTATAGATCTTCTAAATGAAGGCAACACTTCTTATACTTTTTGCCGCTACTGCAAGGACAAGGATCATTTCGGCCAACCTTTCTGTGATTTTGTCGTTGAAAGCTTTCTATTCTGCTTTTTGTGATTTCGACACTCAACACTTTTAAACGTTCAATCTCACCAGCCGGAATGTCACTATAATTGCATTGCTTTCCTTTTGCACCATGCAATTTTCCGTCTTTGTCATAGTCGAGGTCAATCCACATGATCGGCATTGATTCATCGCTAAGAATGGAGGACAAGACGTAATCCTGGCGGTCTTTTGTACTCATGATCTTTATACCGGGCATCGCAACAAACAGGCAATATCTGATTTCACCAAAAGCTGATATCACGAGCATTCTCCCTATTTCAGGTTGCCTTCGCAGTGCATGGTGGATGCCTTTACAAAACTCTTCCTTGGCTTCCGAAGACATATCCAACAAAAAATGTGCAACGTTGATCTTATTTGTTTCTAATCCCTGTTCTAACAGCTGAATTATCTCTGTTATTTCATTCGGTATGTCCTGTTTTGGCTTCGCTGCATTTAGTTCGGGGAGATACAATCTGCAGAAATAGTTGTCTAAATCTTGCCTGAAACCATGCCAGTTTACCCTGTGTTCTGCCGGGAATTCAGAGGCTGTAATTGAGTACATATTATGGCAAATATACATACCCAAATGGTCAAGTTCATCGTTCATTGCAATTTGAGGAATATCTATCGCCAGTTTTCGTTGTTTTAAAAAATGCAGAAAATAGATAGGCGAATCAAAATAGTTTTCGTATGATAACAGGTCATCATATGAAATTACTATTGTTTTACTTGAAAGAGTGATAAAACTCAGTTTTTCGGCCTTCGCCGCAAAGTCATTAAAATTATCAACAGTAACAGAGAATGAATAAACTTCTTTGAATTCGGAGATGTTGTTGATTTCAAATTTCTTTTGCTTATCTACGTCATAGAATGGAGCAGGCTGATGTCCTTCTATGTACTTAATAGTTCGGCTGCTTTGAGAATCCGCTTCTTGAGCGAGCTTTGTATATGCTTTTATATGAGCATCGAAATCATTAATCGGTGGTGTCTGGGGGAAGGAACCCGCTTTTACTTCGATGATAAACAGGTATTTTTCATATGTAATTAGTAAGTCATTCTCGTTCATCTGTTTTAAGGAACTGCCTACAGGATAGTAATTTCCTATATAAGCCGTTGCTCCGGGTAGCAGCTTCAAGAATAGTCTTTTTACCATATCTTCACTGGCTAAATTCTGACGTTTGCTCCAAGTATCGACGTACTCAGGTTTCTGTCGGAAGATTTCCTTCTGTAAAGCTCTGTAGATATTATCGAATAAGGAATAGTAATCAAATCCGTATGAGATTCCATCTATTTTTATAAACGGCTTCCTTTTGGTTGGCAGTTCCATGATTGGCCAGCCTGAAAATTCTGAGCCGTCGAAAAAGGTTTTGCATTCCCCAATGCCAAAAGACAGAGCATCAATCAGCCTTGTATCCCATCCGGTAACGTGAGCGATGTTGTTTAAAGCTTCGCCGAATATTTTCTCAACGATTGGATTCATTACATCTCGTGCATCTTCTATTGCTTCTTCGGAGGCTGTTTCTAAATCTACAGTTTCAAATAACTCATCAAACTTTTTCCCCATGTCCATCCAGGCATCCCCTAAGCCCTGCGACATAGAATATTCAAGTTTTTCAAGTCCCTCTATTATCTGATCAGCCGTAACGCCGAACAATTCTATAAGTACATCATTATGAGGAGGTAAAAGATTTTTGAGCGGTTCAAGTTCAAATACTTGATAGCGGTTACCCCTAACAAGATAGAGCATCTGTGATTCTACAATATAGTGCATCATCTCATCAGGAATATCGCCGGAAGCTTCTTTAGATGCCGCCCAATAATGATAAAAATATACGAACTCCTTGTACAAATCTTCTACGTCTGCAAGAATTGAATGCCACCGTTTATCCTGATCTTCTTTTGATTCCGTATCATCAAAATGGTTTTCTGATGAAACCAAGATGCTTTGTATATATTCCTGAGCTCTGATAGTCATATTTTCTTCACTTGTATAATCAAGCTCCGAAAATTTATTCAGATGGGACAGCATGGCCATATCTTTAGTAAATTTAAGAATCATTAAGGGATCACAGGTTGATATTTCTTCTCGTATTTTTTTAACCTTTTCGTCTATGCGTTCCTTTATCTTTGGGTATTCCTCTCTATAAAATGAACGAATCTGAGCGTGCTGTTCAGGCGTGCTCAGATTACGCATAGACACAACTTTTCCATAGCGGGCAAGCTCAAACAGTCCGTCATTATAATAGTCATCAGCTTTTACTGGTTTTTGTTTTCTCTTTTTAGCCATAGTACGAATCCATCCTCGAAAACTTATCAATTATTAGCTAAGCCCTAACCGCCAGATAATAACCGCTGCTATTACAGTGACCGCAATAGGAATAATTATTTTCCAGAACAATTTTGAATACCATGTTTCTTTATGTTCTTTTTGAAGCTTAGGTTTTGATACGGCACTACTGTGTGCTACGACTGTGCCAATTGACGATTCAATTTTCAACGCAGGCTTGGCTTTCTTATCTATGGACGCAAACAAAATGCTTTGCTCCATGGTCAACGCATCCTTCAGAGAAATCAAATACTTCTTCTCATCACTCGATAGTACAATATTTACTTTCTTATCTTCCGGATTCCTTCTTGTCCAAAAGTGCGCTAATGTATCCGAAAGAAAAGCTTTGCTATCTTTAGCTAATACGAACAGTGTTTCAGGTTTTATAGCTAAACCGAAAGCATTTTCCTTGAATTCTTCAATTGAGGAACACTCATAATCAATTTGATTGGCAGAAAAAGAAAACGAAGAGGATATTTTTAAAGCTTCTATATCCCCAAATACATATTCAAAGCAACGAGAAAGCCATTCATAAGTATTTATGACATCTTCATATGTATCGAGTAAATACCTGCTCTCAAAGGTATAACTGAATTTAGACATATTCTTCCTCCAACATTGCAACGAGCCGCATATAAAATAAATTACCTCGCAGAGAAGTAATTTAAGTAGTCCAATTTGCCAGACGCTGTCTGGCAAATTAAAGCTTCTGCTATTTAGATTTATTGTAACAAAAATTTCCTCTATCCGCAATCCGTATTCTATCCAGCAAGCTCCTCTGTCAGACTCCTGACCTCAGCGATCAGCCCGCCATCAGTCTGAACTTCCTTCGCCGGCGGGATGACCGTCGGCAGGCCGAACATCTCCCTCATCTCCACATACCCGAGGAACTTATAATGGATATCCACCCGCTGGCTCTTGCTCCCGTCAAGGTTATCCGTCTTTTCATAGACCACGATCTTCTGAATCAGTTCGTTGAGAATCTGCGCATTTAGCTCGGTGATATCGGTATACTTCTGTATCATCGGCAGGAATTTATCGATGTTTTCGTATGCCGACTCGGCGCGTACGATAATCTCACCAAGCTGGGTTTGCCACCCTTTCAGCCCCGCCTGCTCCGATTCGTATCCGTTGGACATAAGTTGATAGCGATCCTCCGTGACCTTTTCGAGAGCCAGATCCTCATAGAGCTTGCTGAGAATCTTGTCCAGCTCAGTGGTTCTTTTCTCCACGGTTTTGAGCTCTCGCTTGCATTTTTCGGTTTCCCGCTTCTTCTTTTCGGTCTTGGCGGCAATGAGCATATACTTGTACTTCTGCGTTGCCAGCTTAGCCGCTTTTGCATTGCGGCGGATGTCCTCCAGCACAAGCTGGCTCATGGTTTTCCAGCCGATGGCGTGGGATGTGCACCGATCCTTGCCGTAGTTCTTATATACCCAGCAGGAAAAACCGGTGTATTTCCCCTTCTGCCTGTTGAAGCTGGCGTTCAGGGAAGACCCGCAGTCCGAACATTTGATCAGCCCCACAAACATCTGAACCTCTCCGCTGCTGTTTTCCCGCCTGCGGCTTTTCATCATCTGCTGCACCGTATTCCTTAGTTCCTGCGATATAATCGGCTCATGGATGTCCTCTGCTATGATCCATTCCGCTTCCGGTGCTTGGATGCGGGTTTTGTCAAAGAAGCCTTTCGTCTTTGTTTTCCCAAATACCACATGCCCGAGATAAACCTGATTCATCAAAATGGAACGCACGGAAGTGGTGTGCCAGTCGAAGGGCCTGCGCCAGTATTCACTCTTGAAATAATCGGGGTTGTTCTGATTAAAGTAAGCCATTGGGTTGAGGATTTTGCGGTCCCGCAGGATCTTTGTCATGCGGACATAGCCGATCCCCTCTGCGAACAGTTGGAAAATCTCTCTTACAATATCCGCCGCAGGCGGGTCGATGACAAGATGGTGCCGGTCATTGGGATCCTTCCGATACCCGAACGGCGCATGGTTGCCGAGGTACATTCCGTCCTTTGCCCTTGACCGGTGCGCCGCCTTTGTCTTGATGGAGGACTGCTTCGCATAGAAGGAATTCATGACATTGGTAATCGCCATATTGAGGTTGTCCTTGCTTTTGGCCGTGTCAACATTGTCATACAGCGAAATGAAGCGGACACTCTTTTCTTCAAAGTAGTGCTCGATAATGAGCCCCATTTCGGCGTACTCCCTGCCAAAGCGGGACAGGTCGTTTACGATGACCGTATTGATTTTCCCATCTTCGATATCCGCCATCATCCGTTTGAAATCGGGCCGGTTGAAATTCATGCCCGTCCAGCCGTCGTCCCAATAATATTCCCCGATGGCAATGTGGTTTTCCTTACAGTAGCGGGTAAGGATCGATTTCTGCGTCTGAATGCTTCCGCTTTCACCGAGATCCCCGTCGTCCTGGCTCAACCGGCAGTAAATGGCTGCGGTTTCTGTTTTCATAAAGATCTCACCTCTCTTTCAGCAACACACAATACCATCAATCCGTTTCAATAGCTCTCCTGTTTGCCGATCTATTTTCATTCGGAATTTTGCCGGCCTCTGTTGCCTGAAAGGACTGTTCGACAAGGTCCCCGATTTTGTCAAAAATGAGCTTGTCTCCATCGAAAAAGCTGAAGGTTACATACTGTACCCCGCCAATAATCGTGCTGTTGACCCTGAAATCTCCTTTGAATAAAAATGGCATAGCGCGCCTCCCTTACATTGTTAAATTAAAGCCGTGATACTTCTCATATTCCTCGTCCTCATCGTCCACCATGACCGTTTCGCCGTAGCTGATTTTCTGTCCCTGAGCCGCCATCTTCTCAAGTTCCTTCTCACTGTGGTGGATATGCTCCTGATGATAATGCTGCTCCGCCTCGCCAAAGAGACCGTCTAGAAGACGGGACAGGCCGCCAAAGGCTTCGCCCGGTTGGGGACGGTATTCCTGGTAATCCTTCGCTGCGAAGCCGTAACAGCCGCCCTACTCGAAGTAGCGTTCCAGATTTTCCTTCAGCAGCCGTTCGTCGAACAGCTTGTTATTGCGGCAGACATTTCCCTCCGGCGTAGTGAAGGTGATGTATTTGTACTTGTCCTCCCATTTCACTTTATAGCCCTGCGTCGCCATAATCCGGATGAATTCCTCTTTGTCGTAGCTGTGCATTATGGCGTAGACTGCCAGACGCCTGAGCTTTTTCTTCCACTCCGGCCATTTATGGCGGCTCGCTTTCGCTTCAGTGGTGGAGAATCCATGCTCCTGGCAAAGCCGGTTTACGTACTCCTTGACCTGCTCAAGTTCCTTCGCCGTCTGGTGAAACATTCTGCCGTTCTGAAAGCTAACCGAGTTCATGACGATGTGGTTATGGATATGCTCCTTGTCTTTATGCGTCGCCACAACGCATTGAAAGTCAGGGAAATATGCCGCCAGCTGCATCCCAAGCTCGTGCGCCGTTTCAAAATCCACAGGATCGTCGGGGCTGAAGGACTGGACGATGTGATAATATTGCCGCCCGCCGCTCTTGCCGAACATCCTTTTTACCGCCTCGAATTCCTCCGCAGCGTTTTCGGGAACGCAGTTTTGTCCGCCGATGAGCTTCGCTTCCGTCTTTTCTTTCTGGGTGATATATTCC
>CAMJRV010000073.1 GCA_946408315.1 uncultured Bacillota bacterium
CCCCTTTGAGCGTTCCGTAGTATTTTCCAAATAACGTGAGAACAAGCGCTTCATTTGGCTTCAGAATCTTCAGCCCCGCAAACAAAATCGGACCGATGAGGAAAAAATACAGCACGCATATGACGATCAGCGTGATAAGAACCGACGGAACGTTGATATTTATGATGGCTAAAATGACCCCCGCAACAGAGGCGAGCATCAGAAGGATGTTGAGGATCAGCATTGCCATACCGTTTGCAGCCTTGGGTGTGATCTCTTCATAGTGCAATTTTTTTTCATTAAATTTAAAGTTTAACTATATGATATCAAATTGATATCATAATCATATTATAAGAAAAAGTGGCAAATGTCAATGATAATGGGATAAAATTGTCTTGTGGGAATATTTTCTGTTGCCGGTCTTCGACTTTCCCGTTAGAATGATAGAGGCTTTTCGGAAGCGTCAAAGGGGTGAATCGAAATTGAAATCGGATATCAACCGGCTCATTCTGAGCGCGGAGAGGGCGACGCTGCTGTCCTTTTCCAGCATGGTGTTCAGCTTTTTCATGGTGCTTCTCTTTCCTGTGTTCGGGTGGATCGGCGACCACTTCGGCTTGAAGTATTCCTTCCTGTTTGCCGCCTGCACGGCTGTGGCGCTGGTCATAATCAACCTGTACATCCTCCTTTCGAGCAAAGGTGAGAAAGCCGGAGCCTGTGAGAAAGAGGGCGATGGAGCCTGTAGCGATGAGGGGGCGGAGAGCCTGTGAAAATAAGGCGCCGAAGGCTGCAAAGAGAAAGGTGCAGGGGTTTGTGAAAGAAACGAAAGTTACTTTTTATTGGGAAAGGGATTTTATGGATTGATGTTTTGTTTTGATAGTGGTATAATTTCATCATGAAATCCGGGGGCATAGCTCAGTTGGCTAGAGCGCATGCGTCACAAGCATGAGGTCGCAGGTTCGAGCCCCGCTGTCCCCACCAATAAAAAGTATGACGTGGCAAAACTACGTCATATTTTTATTTTATACAATGTGGAACAATTAACCAAAACAAATGTCTGAGCTAACGGAACAACACAAGCATGTAAGATGAAAGGTCGTGAATAACATGAGAAAAAAACTAAGTATATTCATCACGGTTTTAATCTTAGCAATACTGATAATTAATATGACATCTTGCGGCAGGACAATGTCAAATGGACTGATGGAAGGGGCGTCTCCAAATACAAGCGCTTTAGCGCTTTATCATTATAATGGAGAAAGGGCTTCCTGTTCATATATTTATGACAGTAATACAACAAAGAGTATCCTGAACGAGTTGGATTCCGTCAAAGCTACCGAGGTTGAAAACTGGTCCTTGAATGATATAACCCAGCCAATCTATGGACTTTGGATTACCGCGACAGATGGCTCAGGCATATTTACAGCCTGGTCGAATGGTTACTGGATTTCTCAGGTCGGAAAAGTGTATCGTTTTGATTTTAGCTTTGCAGATCTGGAGAAAAAATACCCTTGGTCCGACAAACAAGAATTTTTTCCTTTCGCCGATTTTCCCTGTGCTCGTTTCCTTACACAGGATGAAAGCGGTTGGAATAGCATGCTGCTGACACCTGCCGCAGAGCTGGAACCACCTGACGGTGTTACAATGACTTTGGAATCATGGGACCAAGATACCGTAAAAGTAAATATCACAAATAACAGAGGTACGGACTGGATGTATGGAGAACACTATAGCCTTCAATTGTTATTGGATGGCGTGTGGTACGAAATTCCCGCCATGCCGGGCCACTGGGGATTTAACGATATCGGCTTAATTGTTCAAGCTGGCGAGAAGAAAAACAAGACCTATCACTTAACTATGTATGGCGAACTGCCTTCAGGGACATATCGCATTGCAGCCTATGGCCTTTCAGTTGAGGGTGTAATACTATGATTCAATCCAAGCGACTAATTTTCAGGGAGATAGAGGAAAGCGATTTTGAAACAATCGCTGTGATTCTGCGCGATGAAGGAGTTCAGAAGGTATGGGAGCATTATTTTTCAGATGAAGAGGTAAAGGCGTGGATCGAGAGGCGGAAAAGCGGCTATGAAAACTATGGGGCCGATTATTTTCTTGCCATCGATAAACTTACGCAGGAAGTTGTAGGACAAATCGGACTCCTGAAAGAAAACATCGACGGTGAAGAAGTCTGGGAGATCGGATATATCCTGAAAGGGGAATACTATGGAAAGGGATATGCTACGGAAGGGGCGCAGGCTATGGCTGACCATGCGTTTCACACTTTGAAAGCTCCCAAGGTTATCTGTGAAATACGGCCGATGAACCAGGCTTCTATAGCAGTCGCAAAGAGACTCGGTATGACGGAAGCCGGCATGTTTGTAAAAGAATATCGTGGAATGAAAATGCCCCATTTAATTTTTGAGCTGCACAGCAGATAGGAATCGGGCCTTGCATGCCGGTAAGGCTGTGACGGGAAGATAAAAGGAGAACGGGAGATGAGATACGTTGCTTTTTTTCGAGGAATCAATGTTGGCGGGAAGAACATCGTGAAAATGGCGGAACTGAAAAAGCTGTTTTCCGGCTTTGGTTTTCAAAAGATTCAGACCTATATCCAAAGCGGAAATGTAGTATTTGATGCGGAGGAAAACGCAAGCCAGGTAATGGAGAAGATTCGGGAAGGCTTTTTTGCCGCATTCGGTTTTGAAAGTGCGCTGATGCTTCGGACTACTGAAGAAATGACCGGCATCATGGAGGACTTGCCGTTCTCCGAGCAGGAAATACGCGAGGCGGAGGCGTCGGACCCCGCTGTGGAGCATCTCTACGTCTATCTCTTGGACGGAACGGATGTCCGAGAACGAGCCGAACAGCTTCTCTCTTCCTACACCGGACCGGATCTGCTGAGGATAGGGGCAAACGAGATTTACCTGCTATGTCACGAAAGCGTCCGGAATTCAAAGCTTGCGGTATTGTTAGGCAAACTGAACGTTCCCATGACGGCGCGCAATTGGAAAACGATCACGAAATTATCTGAGATGATGAACGAATAGCTGCTCCCATGATAAATGTCCTCTTGAGATTCGCTTGACATTTGGTACGAATATGGTACTATAATCATATAATACGAAAATCGTACTAAATGAACGGAGTGATTTTTATGGATTCTGCTGCGGCGAAATTAAATTCTATGAAAAAGTTTGACGCGGACGCCTCAAACTATGCACAGACATCGGACGGAAAGTTCTGCGCAAGGGTATATCCGGCTATTTTAGATGAGTTGAATCGTGACGAAGGCCAGACGATATTGGATATCGGCTGTGGTACGGGGATCCTCTTGTCTCAGGTAAAAGACAGGAGTAACCTCTGCGGCCTCGACCTTTCTGCCGGCATGATCGAGCAAGCAAAGCTGAAGTTGGGAGACCGGGCAGAGCTGGTTGTGGGAGATGCAGAAAATTTGCCGTGGCCGGAAGGCTTTTTCGATACGGTCCTGTGCAGCTTTTCCTTTCACCATTATCCGAAGCCGGATGCGGTGTTGCGGGAAATGTATCGGGTCTTAAAAACAGGAGGGAGACTGATCCTTGCCGACCCCTGGATGCCGCCGCCTTTCCTGCAGCTGATGAACCTGATGATCCGGTTTTCCCGCAGCGGCGATTTTCATGAGTATTCCAAAAAGGAAATAATGAGGCTGCTCCACAGCAGCGGATTTCGGATCGACAGATACCGGCATCCGACGCAGGACACCTTTTTATTGACCGCAGAGAAGGAGTGATCGATTTGGACCCTTTCCGTTCAAAATATCTGGATAAGCTGAGCGAAATCCATCACAAATTATATTACAAAATGATCCGCAGCAAATATGAGGACGCCTTTCCGATGATCAAAGGACTCTCAAGCCTGGAAATGGGAATCCTGGGCGTGCTGGCCGATTTCCCCGGCGCCAGCCTGAAGGAAATCTGCGAGCGGCTCGTCCTGCCGAAGAGCACCTTGACCAGCGCTGTGAACCGCCTGGTAAATCGAGACTATGTAAGCCGTGTCGTCAACGAGGCCGACCGGAGATCTTTCAATCTGGCGCTGACGGAAGCAGGGAGACTGGCGCAGCAGGAACATATCGCGGCGGAGCACATGCTGTATGAGAAAATCCTGACCGCCCTGGGTTCCGAAGAAGATGCGGCGAGGCTGATCGGCCTGCTTGAAAAAATCGCAGATGATTTTTCGTGAGCTTTAAAGGCTGTCCAATTATTTTTGTGCTTTCCGTCATTTTTGGATTGCAGTTTTAACTTGATAGTAGTATAATTTCCTCGTTGACAGTTTCACACAGTCAATCAATAGTTTGGGGAATTAGCGCAGCTGGGAGCGCGCCGCGTTCGCAATGCGGAGGTCAGGGGTTCGATCCCCCTATTCTCCACCAAAAAATTTTAGAGGTCTATATGGCCTCTAAATTTTTTTGGTTAAATACTGTGGTGAGAACCCCTGACCAAGAGGGTATCGGGAGATGGAATCTCCTGATCAGAGTATATCGCAAATTGGCGATTGGTGTTGAAATTAGGCGATATACGGATTACTGCTTCGGGGGTAACAGGCATCTTGAGATGCCGCCGCTAGGGGGCAGAGCCCCATGCGGGACATGCGTCAGCATGTCGGTCAGGCGGTTCGATCCTCCTATTCTCCACCAAACGGGAACCGTTAAAATTTAGCGGTTCTTTTTATTTTCGATGAAATTTCAATAGATATATCGATAACGGAAGTTCAAAAAGTGCTAGACCGGAAAGATGTTTCTCAAAAATCAAGGGAAAATTAATGGACTTGTTGTAGACTATAGATAACCTAATGCTACAACTTGAGCAGAGCCAAAAAATAAGCAAGCAATTCATTGCCTAACAATTTAAGGACCATCCCAATGTTGATTCTTTTCTTATTCTGGGCTGTCGAACCAATTTTGTTGAATCTTGACAGATTTTGGGGTACGCTATAAGAAAAAAAGGAAGGGTGTGTTGTAATGAAGGGGATACTATTAAAAACAATATTAATCTTTAGTTTAGTTTTTAGCTCATTTGCCTACGCGTACGGCACCAATATTAACGTTAACGGGGACGATGTACAGTTTACCGACAATACAGGTTATCCGTACGTTGATTCCAAAAACAGGACACAAGTTCCATTAAGAGTGACAATGGAAAAGGCTGGGGCTACAGTAACATGGAACAACGATACTAAAATTGCTAGGGTTGAGAAATCCGGTAAAGTTGTTGAAGTCCCGATAGGCTCCAATTTTATTATTGTGGATGGTAAGCAAGTAGCAACGGATACGGCGGCTATTATTGTTAATGGTAAAACGTATTTGCCGATTCGTGCAGTGCTTGAAGCTGTTGGCTTTGGTGTGCAATGGGATCAAGTAACGCAAACAGTATATGCCGCCAACTTTGCTGACTATGTTATGAACCAGGATAAGGTTTTGCAAGAGCAACGGGGGAACATCAATAGTGTAGATGATTTAATAAACTATTACAAAGCGAGTTATCAGCAGAAAAAGGATAAGGAACTTTTGACAAAATTGACGGAAAGAGAAGTTTTGGACAGGATAACAAATCAGGAATTGAATTTTGTCCCTGTTGAGTGAGAATGGTGATATTTCATAAGAAGTGCTATTATCGAGATCGATTCTTAATCTGCCTCTATTGAAGAATAGTAAATCTAAATCAAAATCAAGAACCATCCCGCGATGGTTCTTTTCTTAACGTGTCGGCAATATTAACGGAAGGGGCTGGTCGTAACAGGGGACACCCAGCTTTCTTCCTTCCGTTAAAAGTGCTATACTGGCTGTAAGAGAAGGAGAGAAATATGAAGGGGAATTACGTTGAGAAAGTTCTGAATGTGCTATTTGTAATGTCGTGGCTGGCGATCGCAGGGACGATCATCTTTTCACTCATAATTAAAGATAGAGTGACCGTATACAATTACGGCAGTTATCTATACAACCTTAGCCGCATTGACTTGTTTGCATTAATTATCATTTTCATGAAATCAGTGGTCTATGACAGAAGTAAGAGATGAGCAGGGGAAACCCGGCTTCTTATCAACTGAATGATGGATATTGGACTAGCATTTAAACGCCAGTTTATCATGCCCTTACTCATACTGGATCCTGAAATAATCCAGATGCCTTTTGAATTTGTCCTGGGCTGTCAGGCAGGTGTCCAGAAGGTAACTGCGTTCCTTTTTCCATTCGCGGAGTCCGCGATAGTAAAACATCTTCAGTTCTTCGTCAATGATAAAGGGGACAATTTTGTTGCGTAAACATTCTTTGAACAGGAGCAGCCGCCCTACACGGCCGTTTCCGTCCTGAAACGGGTGAATCGCTTCAAAGTCATGGTGAAACGCTATGATCTCCTCAAAGTCTTTGCTTTTACTCTTATTGTAGATGGCAAGCAAAGCTTTCATTTTTGCAGGCACTTCTTCGGGCAATGGTGTACCCTGACCGCCTACTTCATTAGGCAGCCGCTTGTAATCTCCCACGGCAAACCATTCTTTGCGGGAATCGCTGGTCCCGTTTTTCAAGACAGAATGCAACTGTTTGATAAAGGCTTCGCTGGGGGCATAACCAGCCTGTTCAATTACTAAATCAATGCACTTAAAATGGTTTGCCGTTTCTACGATGTCATCTACATTGAGGGCTTCATTCCCGATGCCGATGGTATTTGTTTCAAAAATATATCGGGTCTGATCATGGGTGAGCCTGCTTCCTTCAATGCGGTTGGAGTTGTATGTGAGTTCAATTTGAACCTTATGGTAGATACCGCCGGACACTTTGCCGGATTTTTCTACTCTCAGAATATCCAGCAGAGTTTCCTTTGCCTGTCTGTTCTTGTTCACACGATCAGGCAGTATGGCGTTCTCGGGAATGTTCCAGGTTTTGCCCACTAAAAAAGCGCCAGGGATTTTCCCCTGTGAGCAGTAATTTCTGACCGTGCGCTCGGGCCGCCCCCACTGTCGCGCAGTCTCCGCAACTGACTTATAGTTCATAACGCCACCTCCGCAATGATTACTTATATTTTATCATAGTATCGGCAAGAACTCAACGGAATATAAGTGTGTGTCAACCGACTTGCCGATAGCGTACTGCAGATAGATTATTCCTAAGTATGTTATAATCAATAAAGACAATTAAGAGCGATGGAGCTTCCTGTCAGAGTATATTGCTAATTGACGATTGATGTTGAAATCAGGCGATATACGGAGAACTGCTTCGGAGATGACAGGCATCGGAAGATGCTGCCGATAGGGGATATGAGTGAGACTGGGAGGATAGTAGTGGGTGCATTATGATTAAAAGAGAACTGATCAGTCAGAGCATTGACTATATGCTGCAACACCTTGACGAAGGTATTACGATTAAGGACGTGGCAAACCACTTTCATTATTCAGAGTTCTATTTCAGCAGAGTTTTTAAGTCGGTAACGGGCGAAAGTGTATACGCGTTTATCAAACATCTGAAAATGGATCAAAGCGCTATTGACATTAAGCTAAAGCAGAATAAGGCAATCACCGATATTGGATTAGATTACGGATATAGTGCATCCAATTATAGTTCTGCATTTAGGAAGTATCATAGTCTTTCTCCAACGGAGTTTCGTAAATCTACCGAGGCAACAAGTATTGCAAATCCGTTTCACCCTGAAATTGTTGATTGCTTTGAAGCCTTCGACGACTACGATTTCAGAATAAAAACTGTGTTGCTGCAGGATGTTCAAGTCATTTATGAGAGAGTCTTTGGAAATTATGATGGGCTGAAGGAAAAATGGTTTCAATTCCTGGATACCTACAAGGATCATATTCAGGATGATACCTTAATGATTGAAAGGTTCTATGACGACCCTGCGATTTCTTCTCTGAATAGCTGTATATGCGATCTGTGCATAACGGTAGACAATACATGCAAATTAGAGAATATCGCAACGATAAAAGGCGGGAAATTTGCAACTTACCGATTTGAGGGAGAAATAAAAGACATATTTCGAACGCTTCAAGGAATTTTCGCTGTTTGGTTTCCTAAAAGCGGTTACGAGATGGATGAAAAATACGGACTAAATATCTATCGAGAGATTGATAGCGCAACGGGCAGTGTAGTAATGGATTTGTGCATACCGGTTAAACAGGGCAAGAATTCAGAAGCTTGGCGCTAAGACTTATTGCTAAAATAAGACTGATCCAGTGGGATCGTTATCATTTTTGCAATAGGTCTTTTTTAATACGGCCATGGAGGTGCCAAGAATGTTCGATATAAGAAAAATTCAGGAACAGGTTATTTACGAAGCGGTTAAGCGCGAAAGCGATGATGAAACAGCAAAAGCCATTGTGTATGGAGACGATGGGTCTGCCGAGAGCCAGGATAACGCTTCTTGGACGAAGTCTACCATGCGCAGACTAGAAAATGCATTTGATCCCGAGACCACAAAGCAAATCAGGATGGCCTGTCAGTGTGGTTATGGGATGGATGAAAAGCTAGCGCTGGTAAAGAATCTGATCGCGTCTTCCTCTTGTATGGAGGAATTTGCAAGCTCCGAGAAAGCAAAAGCGGCGGGGCTGTCTTATCAGGACGGCGTAGTTTATCTGCAATTCCAATTTTGCCCCTGCCCTATGCTTGCGGATGTGGACAGATTTGAAACGAACACGTGGTGCCAGTGTACGACAGGGTATAGCAAGGTTCTCTTTGAAAAAGCCTTTGGCTGCGAGGTTGATGTGGAATTATTAAAAAGCATAAAAATGAGCGATGATGTTTGTCTGATGACAATAATACCGCATGATTGTATCTCTGCTTTTGTAAAGGGGGTGTGATATGAGCTGTTTACCGAAACGATGCCGGTATTTTGGAAGAGCCGGCTTATGTTTTTCAGAAAAGAAATTAGTTATGATACGTCCCAATTAGGGTATATTAAAGCCTAAGCTTAAATATAAGGAGGGGTTATCTATGAACAAGTTTATTTTCAATGATTAT
>CAMJRV010000074.1 GCA_946408315.1 uncultured Bacillota bacterium
CCTTTTGTAAGCCCAAAATAATAACCGATTCTGCTATCTACGCTAGTAATGTTATATTGGTAATAGTCATAAAACTCATCTGTTAAGATTTTTTTCATTACATGTCCTCCTTATTCATTCGACGCTCTCTTGCGGAGAGCAGCTTCAGACGGGCGGCCTATCCGGCGTCTTGCCTTCAAAAGACGACCCTTTCCATTATATCAATTTCATAAAAAAAGTAAATAGCGTGCAAAAAAAATGATAGCGACGCAGGAATAATATGGAAACAGTTCAGAGCGCTTGATCGAAGTGCTGCAGACCGCGGCTGAATCAAGCGTTGGAGGGATTTTGAGGTACGCTCCGCTCAATCGAGCAGCATGTTCAGCTATTGTCAAACGCCGATTATTGTACACGTTTGTTTGACAATCTGAACATGGCAAGATTGATATTTCTATGTTCTGGGCCGTATAATTTCTCCTCTCATCTCCAAACTATTCTTATGGAGGTGATTATTTTGCAAGGACAATTGAGCCAGAAAGAAAGAATGCTGTTGGAAGATTTAAAAAAGGAAGAAGATCTCTGCGTCATAAAATACCAAAGTTATGCAAGTCAGGCGAAGGATCCTCAACTGAGCCAGTTATTTAACAAGTTAGCGGGAGAAGAACAGAAGCATTACTCCACCATAAACCAGATTCTGCAGAGCGGCGGACAGTTCCAGCCGGGTCAGCAGGGCCAGGGCGGCGGTCAGCAAGGTCAGGGAGGCGGACAACAAGGCCAGGGACAGAAACAGAGCCAGGGCGGCGGTCAGATGAGCATCGCTTCTCAGGGAATGCAGTCGGGAGGCCAGATGGGCCAGGCTGCCTCAAAGATCAACCTGAACCAGATGGGAACCGGCGGCAGCGCGCAGCAAAGTCAGGACCAACACATGCTGCATGACATGCTTTCTACGGAAAAATATGTTTCCAGCGCTTACGATACCGGAGTCTTTGAATCGAGTCATCCGAATATAAGACAGGCGCTTCAGAAGATTCAGCAGGACGAACAGGGCCACGGAGAACAGATCTTTCAGTATATGAACAGCCACGGAATGTACCAAGTGCAGTAACTTGGATATGACCGTTTGATATGGCTGCCTGAAATCAACAACCAAGACATTCGTTTAAAGCCCCGCACGGTACAAAACCGTACGGGGCTTTTGCTGTTCATTATCGATTTATCAGTGTGTCGGTCGGAGCCCAAACCATTGAAACTTCTTGTGTTTCGCAAGAAAAGAAGGTACAATAAAATTATAGATTTCGACAACTATCGCGTTCCATGATCGTATGCGGCAGGATGATGGACGCCAGCTCGGATTGGCCCTCCCCGGAAAGAATGATGTCGATGCTGCGGCGGGCGATCTGGTCCAACGGCTGTCCCACTGAGGTGAGCTGCGGCCGGATTTCAACGGCCTGCGAACCGTTGTCAAAACCCAGAACTGAAACATCCTCCGGCACCCGAATTCGGTGGTCCTTCAGGGCCGCGAGAGCTCCGGCGGCCATCTCGTCGTTGAAGGCGAATACGGCAGAAAAGGTAAGACCCCTGCCAAGCAGTTCTGTCATGGCACGGTACCCATCCGCGAAGGAGTACCAGGCATGCGCGATGTGATTGTCAGGCAGCTGCAGATTTGCGTCCGCAAACGCCTTTTTGCATCCCATGATCCGCTTCGATCCGGAACTAATGGCCTCTGCCTGATCAGAGATCAGTACGATATGTTTGTGCCCCTTCCGAATCAGGTAATTGGCGCCATCATAGGCGGCAGTCAGGTCGTCAATGCGAACGGAAGGGATCCGCTGCGTCATAGACTGACCGCTGCAAAAGACCATAGGAATAGCAGGAGGATTGAGAAATTCCATAAAATCTCTGTCCCCTCCCTCATGCAACAATACGATACCAACGGGATTTATGTTGCGGATCAGGGAGGCGCAGTTCCGTGTATGCATGGATTCGTGCTGGCACAGGACGACCATATGCCGGCCAAGCTCGTCAGCGTAGTGTTGGAGCTCGGTCAGCATATCAATCTGAAAACGATGTTTAAAATAAGGGGTTACGGTGACAATCGGACCGTTTCCGCCCACCTTGCGGCGCTGATATTTGGCTGAAGGCTGATAACCGGTCTCTTCAGCCACCTGCCGGATACGCTCACTAAGCCCATGGCTCATGGTAGCACTTCCGCTAAAATATCGGGACACAGTGGCGGGCGAAACGCCGCACCGCTTGGCAAATTCGTGAATATTCATAGATAACCGCTGACCTCCAAACTAAGATAAGGAGAAACAATATGCTGATTCTATTGGATGAGGAGTACCACTTTTCCCCCCGGGACGATAAGACTAATTTCCACGTTGATTTTTCGGTGCCGGAGGGCTTCGACGTCCTGTGCTGCGAATGCCGGTATGCTCCTAAGGAAATTACGGACGCGGAGCTGAAGAGAGAAGTGATTACAGCCAATATTGGAAAATATATTCCGCGAGAGAAACTGGCATCCTACTCTGCGGAGGAGCAAACGCTGGTAAATCTCCTCACTTTTTCCCTGGACTATGAGGACAAATACATTGGCTGTGCACACCGCCACGCGCCGGAGATGACGCACCGGATTTCCAAAGAGGGCTCCTCTCCCGGCTTTGTAAGCCAAGGTGCAGATGCGGGCAATTGGCACGCAGTAATCAATATTCATTCTATCACATCTCCGGTTGTTACGTACAGCCTGAAAATTTCCGCGTTCAAAAAGGAGGAGGTCTTATGATCACATACAAGGCTATGGAAATGCATACCCACACGCTGCACAGTGACGGAACCTTTACCGTGCCGGAGCTTTGCCGCAGTGCGCTTGCACACGGCTTTGACGGCGTGGCGCTGACGGATCATAACACGTTGGCTCCCTATGAGCAGATCACACCGGATCTGGAAAGGGAGACGATACCGATTGTCCGCGGCATTGAGTGGACCACCTTTTTCGGCCATATGCTGGTTCTGGGAAGCAACCGGTATGTGGACTGGCGTCTGGCAACCCCCAACACTATCGACGAATACCTGCGCAAGATCCATCAGGCAGACGGCGTCGTCGGCATTGCCCATCCATTTGCGCTGGGCAGCCCTTTCTGCACCGGCTGTCACTGGCAATACAACGTGCGGGATTGGGAAGAGATCGATTATATCGAAATCTGGTCGGAGGACTTCGCTCCGCTCAATCCCATCAACCACCGAGCATTCCAGTGGTGGACAGATTTGCTCAATCGCGGTTTTCACATTGCGGCGACGCAGGGTCGAGATTGGCACGGGCCCTTATCGAGACCAGAGAACCTGTCCGTCACCTATCTGGGAGTGGAAAACGGCATAGTCAACACGGAAACCGTCAAGGAAGCTCTGCGCAGGGGTCGCAGCTACGTCACCACAGGACCGGCGCTTTCATTTGCCATCGAGCAGGACGGCGTACAGGCGGGACCGGGAACTACCGTAAAGCCCGGTGCTGCCACGGCGCGGATTGCTCTTGACCTCGGCACGCGCCGGAAACACTGGGAGGAATTCGGAATCAAACCCCAACGGATCGTGGTGGTGCAGAACGGTGCTCCCGTAGCGCAGGAGATTTGTGAGGTTTGCGAGAACGAGCAGGTTCATGTATATACGCCGACGCTTTCGCTGTGGCCGGGATGGCTGCGGCTGGAAGTATACGGCGACTATCTGGACCGTTCGGATACGCTCCTTGCCTTTACCAGCCCGATTTATGCAGCCTATTAAAGCATTTTTTCTTTCGTTCCGGTTAGTAAAAAGGGCGGACACACTCGGTGTCCGCCTTGTTTGTTTTCTGTATCGATTCCTTTCGATCGGCTGAGCGTGTTACTGCTTTTCCCATGCCCGTTCCTTGAGATTGCTGTAGATGTATACCACCGCCGAGACAGAGCAGATCAGGAACATGATGACCGACACCGCCGCAGCCCGTTCCATGTCCGCGTACTTGGCGAACTGGTCAAACAGGGAAATACCCAGCATCTTAGGCTGAACGGACCCCATGATCAGGTACGGTGTGGTGAATCCGCCGACGTTCCCCATGAATACAAAGGTAGCGGCTACCATGACGTCTTTGATGGACATCGGAACAATCATGGTCCGGAAAACACACAGCCTCCCCGCCCCCACATCCCTTGCGCTCTCAATCATGGAGTCAGGAATGCCGGCCAGGGCGGCCGAAATCAGCATAGCTGAAAAGGGGATGTTGAACCACAGATTCATAGTCAGCAGTCCGGCGGTGTTGAACATGAGGGCCGGTTGAAATTCAACTCCGAACAAAAGGAGCGCCAATCGGCTGATTACGCCGGTGTCCCGAATCGTCACAATGACAGCATAGATGGCAACCATTCCGGGGATAAATCTCGGAATCAGGTACAGTCTCCCGATCAGAAGACTGACCCTTGACTTCACAAAGCGCAGGTATAAAGCAAGCGCGTATGCGAACACCGTAGAAAGCACGGATGTGACCACCACCACGAACAGGGTATACAGGATATTCGCAAGCTCCCTCGGCTCCGTGAAAAAGTAGACGTAGTTCGCCAGCGTAAAGCCTTCCTGCCCGCGCACGGTAAACGAACGGATCACGGAGTTGACAATCGGGTATGCCACGATGAGCAGCACCACGATAAATGCAGGCAGCACTAAGGCATATGCACTCAGGAGCTGATTGCGTTTTTTCCGTTTTGCATGATTTTGCAAGATATCAGACATGGCAGCCTTTCACCTCCACTAGGAAAGAGTTGCGATTTCCTCATCCCAGCGCTTGTTGAACTCGACATACAGCTCGCCGATGCTCTGTGTGCGGAATTTGGTGACGTCCAGACCGGTTACTAAAGCGGCGCTGCTGTCGTCCACTTTGATCAGCGGAATGGCGGCAATCTCCTTGAGCTGGAGGAGCTGTGCTTCAGGTGAGAGGACGTAATTCATAAAGGCGTGAGCCCCTTCAGGATTTTTCCCAATGCTGGGGATGGCCAGCGTGTTGACCGCACCGGTCAGGGACGGCTCGATTTGATAGATTTTGGTAGTCGCGGGGAGTGTTCCCTGCTGGATCTGGGAGATAGCCATATCGGCCCAGATGGGGCACATATCGATCTGACCGTTAGCCAACAGATCCAGAGATCCCTGGTTCTTGTTGGGATATACGACCCGCCCGCCGGACTGGTACAGATACGGATGGATTTCGGCCAGATACTTAAATCCTGCGTCCCACTGATCTTTCCACTTCGCATCGTCGGACATCAGTGCTTCTTCAGGCATCAGATTGTATACGCTGGTACGGGCAAAAGAGTCTCCTGCGCCGCCGGTGCCGGGAGTGTTGTAGGCAAAACGGCCGGGGTTCTCTTTAATCCAGGCGGTCAGTTCCTCAACTGTCTTAGGCGGGTTGGGAACCTTCTCGGAGTTGTAGGCCATGACGACTGTGGTGCCTCGGTATGGCATGAAGTAATCAGCCCCGATCGGCGGACGCACAGACACGTTGGCAAGGTTCGGGATTTTAGCGGGATCATACGGCACCAACAAATCGGGGCCAACCTCTCCCATGACGCGCGAAATCTGATCGTCGCCCATTTCCACAAGGTCAAAGTCCGTTTCCTTCTGGCCGGCTTTCCAAGCAGCAATCAGCTTATCTTCCACGAGCTGACCACCTGCTCCCGCAGGCAGAAATTGCAGCACGGCCTGATAACCGTCGGGGTTGTACTCTGTGTTGGAGTTGAAGTCCTCCACCCATTTTTCATACAGGATACGCATATTGTCCGAACCTGCAACCCAGACGTTCAGCTTCTTGTTGCCGGCGGACCCGGCATCGTCGTTGCCGCCACCGCCGCAACCCGACAGCGTGCCAAGCATAAGCATCAACACGACAAGAAAAGATATTGTTTTTTTCATTTTCAAGTACCTCCTCATTTTTACTATTATTCCACTGTTTCTGTGGCGAAGAACTGTTCTTTTGTATAGGAAAGGGACACTTCGTCACCCACGGCCCAACCGGCCATCTGGTCCCGCTGGACATTGCACTTGATAACCGCGTCTCCGCACTGTACATTGACCTCAGCGTAATGCCCCAGCACCATGATGGTGCGGATATGCCCGTGCAGGTCGCCCTGGGAGCCGCGCGACAGAGACAGGCTTTCCGGCCGTACCGCCCGGATCCCGTCTGGCGTCTCCATGAAGTTCATTTCGCCGATGAAGTCTGCGACAAAACGAGTGACGGGATGGTCGTAAATTTCAATCGGGGTGCCTACCTGCTCGAATACCCCCTTATTCATGACCACGATACGGTGCGAAATGGCCATGGCCTCCTCTTGATCGTGGGTAACAAAGACCACCGTAATACCCAACTCCTGCTGAATGCGTATCAACTCCTCGCGCATCTGCACGCGGATCTTGGCATCCAAAGCCGAGAAAGGCTCGTCCAGCAACAGCACCTCGGGCTTTAACAGCAGGCTTCGTGCAATTGCAATACGCTGCTGCTGCCCGCCGGACAACTGTGAGGGGAATTTTTTTTCGCTGCCGATCATGCCCACCATCTTCAGCATTTCCAGGATCTGCTGGTTCATCTGCTCCTTGGGCACCTTGCGAAGCTTCATGCCGAAGGCCAGATTCTCATAGATGGACATGTGCGGCCACAGATTGTAGCTCTGAAATACCATGGCGGTGGGACGTTTTTCCGGAGACAGCAGAGCGATGCTCTGTCCATCGATGGTGATGTCGCCGTCGTCTATATCCAAAAACCCGCCGATTGTTCGCAGGATGGTGGTCTTTCCGCAGCCGGAAGGTCCCAGCATAGTGACCAGCTCCCCAGGATACACATCCAGATTGATGTGCTCGACGCCGTCGCCGTTTTTGTAGCGCTTGGTCATATCGATAATGCGCAGCTTCGGCTTAATATTCGTAGTGATTTCTGCCATATTCCCTACCTCTATTAATTGGAAATCTTATTATTTCATCTGGAAACCGCTGGCGATCGCCTCGGGGCCCACGTATCTGCGCAACAGGACGAGAAGGACAATGGTGGGAATCACCATCGCCAGCGCATATACGGCAGCGGCCATGACATTGTAGTCGGAGATTACGGTGTACATCATCACCGGCATGGTCTGATACTGGGGAACGCCGACAAGCAGGGTGCCCTGAGCCTCATCCATGGAGCCGAGAAAGGTGTAGATGCACGCCACTGCGATGCCCGGAACCGCCATAGGCAGCGTGACCTTGCAAAAGGTAAGGAAGGGTCCTGCGCCCACATCGCGGGCGGCCTCCTCCTGCTGCCGGTGTACACTGCTGAATGCACCGCAGGGAATCCAGACCATGAACATCATGGTGTTAATCATATGTATCAATACAACGCCCAAAAACGTGCCCATCAGGTTCAGCTTGTAGTACATGATACCGATAGAAGTGTAAAGTCCGATTTTGGGGAAAGCGTTGCTTAACATGAAGGAAAACATGACCAATCTGCGCCCGGGAAACTTGTAACGCGCCAGACCATAAGCGGCGGGCAGACAGATGAGCAACGAGAAAACAGTAGTGACGATTGCGAACATAAATGATTGTCCGACGGCCGACATCATAGTTTTCTGCGAGAGAACGAATTCCCACCATTTGAAGCCGAATTTCTGCGGAATCAAGTTAGGATACTGGTAGATTTCTGCGAAAGCCAGCATGAGCAGATTGGTCAGCGGCCCGTAGAAAAAGAGAAGAAAAACCGTCAGCACGAAAAAATCCAGAAATTTTTTGCGACCGACAGCACGGTAAAATTTTCGGGGATTCAGCATTGTAAACACGCACAAGCCTCCTTGTAAAAGTAAGCAACTTGCTTTCATTTTATTTCAATTCTGTTTCAAATTGATCATAGCATGACGCCGTGTCAGAATGCAAGTTAAATTAATGTAAAAGCGTATAAATTTCTAAAAAACGGAAAATGCCCCACGGCACTCACAAAGCCATTTCAGCCTCTTTCAATCCCCACACCCATTCAAAATTCTTGTTTTCTCCATAAGCTGCAGCGTAAAAACAATAAAGGGACAAGAGCATTTTGTTTTACGAAAAAATATGGTTAGGTTTCAGAAACCAATTAAATTTTTTCATAAAATCAGGGAGAAATATTGAATCCCGAATTTGTTGGTGATATAGTGATGAAGTTAGTGAATAGGACGATAAAAAGAACTTAAATACGGAGGTATAAGTATGATTAAAATAGGCGTAATCGGACTGGGAGAGGTCTCCCAGCTCATGCACCTGCCGATCCTGCAGGATTTTTGCGGCAGATATCAAATTACGGCGGTATCCGACGTCTCCCCCTCTCTGGTGGAGTTCATTCAGAAGAAGTACCACGTGCCGGCAGGCTACCTGTCGGCGGCGGAATTGATCGACCAGGCGGACATCGACGCGGTGCTGATCCTCTCCCCCGACCAATATCACGGAGAATACACCGCTCGCGCCCTCAAAGCCGGGAAGCATGTCTTTATCGAAAAGCCCGCCACCCTGTGCAGCGGAGAACTGCAGGAGCTGATCTCTCTGAAGGAGCAGTATCCGGACCAAACGGTGATGGTAGGTTACATGCGGCGCTATGCGGAACCATTTCTGAAGGCAAAAGAACTGTTGGAAAAGGAACCACGAAAAACCGAATATCTGCGGTTTCGGGATATCATCTGTGAAGGTCCGTTCTATATCGGACAAACCCGCCCCATCTTCTATCCCAAGGACGTTCCGGCGGATGTGATCCGGGAAGGCGACAAGCGCAGGCGCGACCATCTGGACCGGGCCATCGGAGCAGACGCCACTGACGATCAGCGCGTGACGTATCAGATGATGACCGGCCTTGGCTGCCATTCGTTTTCCGCAGTACGGGAGCTGTTCGGCCTGCCGAAAAAGA
The DNA here is from genome assembly GCA_946408315.1 of uncultured Bacillota bacterium. Classification (GTDB taxonomy): domain Bacteria; phylum Bacillota; class Clostridia; order Peptostreptococcales; family Anaerovoracaceae; genus Anoxybacterium. Next base: position 8,894 of record CAMJRV010000074.1, read on the forward strand.
TCCACTCCGTCACGAC
>CAMJRV010000075.1 GCA_946408315.1 uncultured Bacillota bacterium
AAGGTGGTCAAACATATCAAATCCAACGGAATCGTGCTGGCGAAGGAAGGCAGGACCATCGGCGTCGGCCCCGGACAGGTCAACCGGATCTGGGCTGTAGAAAATTCGATCCGCCAGGCGACAGCAGGCACCGAGGGAGCAGTTCTTGCGTCCGACGCGTTCTTCCCCTTTGACGACTGCGTGACCGCGGCCGCAAAAGCGGGGATTACAGCCATCATTCAGCCGGGCGGCTCGGTCAACGACGAGGACTCCATCAAAAAGGCGAATGAAATGGGGATTGCCATGGTGTTTACCGGAATGCGGCATTTCAAACATTAGCGCTTTGTCTATCGAAAATACTCGTTGCTTTGCCATTCTCACTTTTACAGTCGCCGCCTTTGGAACGGAAAACAAACGGCATCCGTGAAACGGTGTTTTCCTAAACGACTTCGTCGTTTGCCAAAGGCGTTGCTCCCTTAAAAAGGAGAATGTATCAAAGCAACTCGGATATTTTCTTATCGCCAAAGCTGCTAATACTGTTTCAATAGACCAAATATTAATAAACTAGATATTAAATTGAGGTAAAAGAGAAAATGAAAATATTGATTGTTGGAGGCGGCGGCCGTGAGCATGCTCTCGCGTGGAAGCTGGCCCAGAGTGAAAGGGTGGACAAGCTCTTCTGTGCGCCGGGAAACGCGGGGATTGGGCTGCTCGCCGAATGCGTACCGCTCAAGGCGGAGGATGTGGACGGAATCTGCGCCTTTGCAGAGAAAGAGAAGATCGATCTTACGGTGATCGGACCGGAGATTCCCCTCTCTCTCGGGATCGTGGACGCCTTGAACGACAGAGGCTTGAGGGCGTTTGGACCCAATCGGGAATGCGCCCGTCTGGAAGCCAGCAAGTCCTTTACAAAGGCTTTTCTGGCAAGACACGGCATTCCGACTGCGGGCTACCGGGAGTTTACCGATATTCATGAACTGAAGCAGTCCATCGGACTGTTCGGATATCCGATGGTCATCAAAGCCGACGGCCTGGCCGCGGGAAAGGGCGTCGTTATCGCAGAGGATGAGACATCGGCGGTGGCGGCCATCGATCAGATCATGGGGGACCGAATCTTCGGAACAGCGGGAGACAGGATCGTTGTGGAAGAGTTCCTGGCGGGGATCGAAGCGTCGGTGCTGTGCTTTGTGGACGGAAAGACGATCGTTCCCATGGAGTCAGCCCAAGACTATAAGCGAATATTCGATGGCGATAAGGGCCCCAATACGGGGGGCATGGGAGCTTATTCACCTAGCCTGATCTTCCATGACGAGCTGGAAAATCAAATCCGGGAAAGAATTCTTGAGCCGACGATAAAAGGTTTTCAGGAAGATGGGCTCGATTTCAAAGGGGTGCTCTTTATCGGGCTGATGATCACGGCGGAAGGTCCGAAGGTGATCGAGTTCAACAACCGGTTCGGTGACCCCGAAACCCAAGCCGTGCTTCCGCGGATGAAGACCGACCTGCTGGAAATCATGGAAGCGGTCCTTGAGGAACGGCTCTCAGAACAGACCATCGAATGGAGCGAAAAGAAGGTGGTCTGCGTGGGAATGGCGTCCGGCGGCTATCCCGGGGATTACGAGAAGGGAAAGCCGATTTCAGGACTTGACGCTGTAGACAGCGACATTATTGTATTCCACAGCGGAACAAAGTTCATGAATAATGAAAGCGTATCGTCATTAGACGATGCTGTTGGAAATAAGAGCATGGAGACGACTGAAAACAGGGGAACATGCGCGATCGTGACCGATGGGGGCCGGGTGCTCGGCGTGACTGCGCTGGGATATACCCATGAAGAGGCCCGGGAAAAGGCGTATCGAAACGTGGCACGGATTTCCTTTGAAGGCGCCCAGTACCGGAAGGACATCGGACAGCTGAATGATCAGAAATGAATGATGGCCAGTCATTTAAAAAAATAAAGGCGCTTCATAGAATCCTGATTCTATGAAGCGCCTCGTCATGAGCGGAAACGACCGGGTTTTTATGTAGCATTATTGGAATTAGACTGGAGTCTCAGTTCTTCATCAGACAGGTTTATCAGACGCTTTTTCGCATTCAGATATTTTCCGACAATGAACAGAAGAATGAATATGGGAATGCCGAATAGGGCGGTCATCCTGCTGTTTTCATCAATAATTGTGCCGGCCAGCGCCGCAAGACAGACAGTGGCTGTCATAATCGGCCCGATGGGATACCACCTGCTCTTATACTGCAGCGTTTCGACGTCAATGTTTTGGTTCTTCAGCCATCCCCTGAACTTCACATGGCTGAGGGAAATGGCCAGCCAGGAAAATACGGTCGCTAATCCCGAAGCGGAGATTAAAATGATGTAGACCTTATCTGCTCCCATAAAATTCGTCAGAAATGCGAAACCTCCCAATGAGGAAGTTAAAAGCACCGAGGCGATAGGAATGCCTCTTGAATTGGTTTTTGCAAAAACTTTAGGAGCTTTTCCTTCTTGCGCAATTGCATACAGCATGCGGCTGGCAGAATAAATTCCTGAATTGGCGCAGGACAGAACGGCGGTCAGAACAATAAAATTCATGATAGAAGCCGCATAGGGAATTCCTGCGTATTCAAAAATTGCGGTAAAAGGACTGATGAGAACGGATGCGTCCTGATAAGGAAGAAGCGCTCCCATTACAAAGATAGCGCCGATATAAAATGAGACTGTGAAAAAAAGTCTGTAAAATAATTAAAGTCAGTAGCCTTCTATGGTAAAATCCAATTATCATAGGAGGCTATTATTATGGCAAAGAGAAAAGAATCAATGAGCGAAGGGAAAAAGAATATTATCGCAGCTTTAATCGACGAATATGACATTGAAACTGCCGAGGATATTCAAGACGCATTGAAAGACCTTCTGGGCGGTACCATCAAAAGTATGATGGAAGCTGAGATGGACGACCATCTTGGTTACAAGAGCTATGAGCGAAGCGATAATACGAATTCCCGAAACGGCTCAAAAACCAAAGCAATTAGGAGCAAATACGGCGAATTCCCCCTTGAGGTGCCACAGGATCGAGAAAGCACCTTCGAACCGGCTATTGTCAAGAAACGACAAAAGGATATTTCTGGGATAGACGACAAGATCATTGCCATGTATGCCAAAGGACTTACCACCAGGCAGATTTCCGAACAGATTGAGGATATTTACGGCTTTGAATGCAGCGAAGGATTCATATCCGATGTGACGGATAAAATTCTGCAGGAAATTGATGACTGGCAGCGCCGTCCCCTTGATGAAATCTATCCGGTAATCTTTATTGATGCTGTCCACTTCTCAGTACGGGAAGATAATGTGATCAAGAAACGAGCCGCCTATGTAATGCTTGCGATCACTCTGTCCGGTAAGAAGGAAGTCATCAACCTGCAGATAGGAGAAAACGAGAGCAGCAAATACTGGCTGGGAATCCTTAACGATTTGAAGAACCGTGGAGTAAAGGATATCATGCTGATCTGTGCAGACGGGCTTACAGGGATAAAAGAAGCCATCACAGCAGCCTTCCCCAATACAGAATACCAACGCTGCATCGTCCATCAGGTAAGGAATACGCTCAGATATGTCTCGTACAAGGATATGAAGAAATTTGCCGCAGATCTGAAAACCATCTACTTGGCTCCGAATGAACAGCAGGGATATGACAATATGCAAAGAACTTCAGAAAAGTGGAACGATCAGTATCCCCATGCGATGAAGAGCTGGGAGCAGAACTGGGATGTTCTGTCTCCGATCTTCAAATTCTCCAGCGATACCAGAAAGATGATCTATACCACGAATGCAATTGAAAGCCTTAACAGCACATACAAGAAGCTTAACCGGCAGAGAAGCGTGTTTCCAAGCGATAAGGCCCTGCTTAAAGCCTTGTATCTTTCGACGCTCCAAGCTACAAAAAAATGGGGCCTTCCGTTGAGGGACTGGGGCAAGGTTTACGGCGAATTTGCGATCATGTACGAGGGAAGGATACCCCTTTAGACTAAGCCCAATACGGTAAGAAGGGCGCCTTTTTTCAAAGGTGCCCTTGACATACCCAAATTAATTTAATATATTGGTTTGGTAATCGGGTGCTTGAAAAATGCACCTTTTCTAAATCGGATTTACCATAGAAAGCTAATTTACAGAGTTAATTTCACACACTCTATAAAATATCATAATTCGCCAAAAAACAGTTTTTACAGCCTTCGGTATATTTTTTTCAGGTTCACTCGTTTCGCCGCTGGCGATTCCAATGATTTCTGTTCCTAAGAAAGCATATACCGCAGTATACATACATGCGATTACACCCAACGCTCCGGTTGGAAAGAGCCCTCCATATGCGGTAAAATTGCTCAAACCTGTTTGCGGCGGATTTCCTAATACACCTGAAATCATCAGAATTCCCACCAGGATAAACACCGCGACGGAAAGCACTTTAATTCCGGCAAACCAAAACTCTGTCTCTCCATATGCCTTTACACTCAGGATATTAATCGTCAAAAGGATGGCAAGGAATAAAATGCTCCACACGAGCATCGGAACCGATGGAAACCAATAAGACATCAGAATTGCGGCAACAACCATTTCAATTCCGGTAACAATAGCCCAACTGAACCAGTAGTTCCATCCTACCGCAAAGCCGAATGCCGGATTCACGAATTTTGAACTATAGGTTGAAAATGATCCGGATATCGGCAGATAGACCGACATTTCCCCTAAGCTGGTAACCATAAAATAGACCATGACTCCGATAACCGCATATGCGATCATGGCGCCGAAACCGCCGGCTACGTTCAGCGTGTTTCCCGTTGCGAGAAACAATCCGTCGCCGATAGCACCTCCAATCGCGATCATGGCAATATGTCTGCTTTTTAAACCTCGTTTCAGTTTATTCTGGTTAAGATTAGTCATATCACTTGACATAAAATTACCTCCTTAAAAATAGCGCGGACACGATTATTTTTCTCTGTCCTGACCAACAAAGACCTCGCCCAGCTCATTCAGGCCAATGACCTTTTCGCCATGTTCCCTCAGAAACTGTATATATCGGATTAATTCATCGGTAAATTTTTCTCCGGGACATACCAGAGGAATGCCGGGAGGATAAGGGATCACACTGGAAGCACAGATAAGACCTTTTGAATCTGTCAGGGGAACTCTGGTTTTGATTTCGGGAATTTCAGATATTTCGGACCTTGCAAATGCACAAATTGATGACTGATGACTATTCTTTACAGCGGCGAGATTGCTTTCCTTCACACAGGATCTGCTGGAGGCAATTTCACCAAGCGCTTGAATCAATTTTTCAAAATCCCTTCTTGTATTGCCGACTCCCGACATACACATCAAGATATTTCCGGTAATCAATTCGCTGTATATGCCATGTTCCATCAGAAGAATTTCCAGTTCGCCTCCGGAGAGGCCCAGCGCACTCATATCCAGGTTGATTTTTGTTTTATCCAGCCCGGCGATACGGCTCATAACCTTCAAGCCTTTTATACCGGCCGCTTCTCCATAAAAGTACTCCAGACCTTCCTTCCACCGCGCCATTAATTCGGCGCCGTGCTCTTCCAGAATAGACGCATTAATATCCAGCGAGCTCATCAAAAGGTAAGATGGGCTGGTGCTTTGGATCGCCTGAAGCTTGTCTTCCAGAACATACCGGTCGACCCTGTCGGAATTCAGATTCAATACGGCGCTCTGGGTAAAAGAAGCTAACGTTTTATGAATGCTGTTTACCACAAGGTCCGCCCCCAGTTCCTCCGCAGATCGAGGCAAATCCGAAATCTTATGACGGCTGAAAAATTTCAGGTGAGCACCATGGGCCTGATCGATAATTAAAACCCTGCCTTTGCGGTGGACAACTTCTGCAATTTTTTCTACATCGCTGCAGATGCCGTAATAGTTTGGACTTGGGAGAATAACAGCATATGCGTCAGGATTTTCGTCCAAAAGTCCGGCAATCTCATTCTCGTTGATTTTCCCCGAGATTCCGTATTCCTCGATCATCTCCGGATAGGCATAAACAGGCTGTATATTGCCCAAGGTTAAAGCATTAAAAACGGATTTGTGACAATTTCTTGCCATAATCAGTTTTTTCCCTCTCGGGACGGACGCCAATATAGAAGCGATAATGCCCCCGCTGGTGCCATTGATCAGCAGATACGAATTATTCACTTCGTAAAGCTGGGCATACTTTTCCTGCACCTCTTTGATGATCCCCTCGGCTTGAAACAAATTATCCGCACCAGGGATTTCCGTCACATCGCAATCCATCATATCCTGAAGGAAATCGGAATATCCGAAACTCCGATAAATAGCAGAACCTTTGTGCCCCGGCATATGAAAGGATACAGGCTGCTCTTGGGCATGACTCATTAAAAATTCAACCATGGGTTTTTGTTTGTTCATTTTCTACACCATTTCCATTCCTTCTGCTTATTTGATCAGTCCAGCACCGCGATAGCCCTGATAGGAGAACCGTCTGCATCGATGTGCTTTAAAGGAAGCGCAAAGAAGGTAAACAGATTATGACCTACAAGATCTAAATTCCTTAAGTTTTCAATCACAACTATTTCGTTGTTTTGAAATAGTTTTTTGTGAATCGTTAAATTTTCATCCGCAATGGGATCGATTCCGATTACGTCCAATCCCACTCCCTTTTTCTTTCCCTGAATTAAAAACTCAACCACTTCATCATCCACATAGGGATAGTCTCCGAAATACTGCGGTGTTCCCCAATATTTGTCCCAGCCCAGATGAAATAATATGAATTCTGCGCGTTCCGCATTTTCACGGTTCTGATTAATTTGCTCCACGGTTATCTGCTGACCTTCCTGAAGAGCGGTACAGTCAATCACTGCCGCTTTTCCAACAAACTGATCAATCGGAAATTGGTCGAGGGTGGTTCGTCCTTTAAAAAGATGTGCAGGCGGGTCCATATGCGTGCCTGTATGAGTGTACATCGTCATAAGAGTTTCTTTAAATCCATCCACTTCATACGAGTTGGCCGGCTGCAGCTTTGGACCTTCTGTCCCCGGATATACAGGCATATCCTCTGAAATCACATGTGTCAAATCAATAATTCTCATTTCTTCCTCCTTTTTGTCACGGAAATTTTTTAATATTTTTTCTATAATGAAGTGCATGTATCGTGCCAATTGCAATTTTTCTTGTAAAGCGCCTTTTTTTAACACGGGGCCCGCTCTATTCGGATTTCGGCATAAAAACAGGGTGCATAATATTTTTCTATATGGCAAAATTTTATGCACCCTGTTTTAGCTGACGTAAAATTACAACCCCAAAATCAGAACAAAATGTGTTAGAATTGAAATCAAAAGGAAAAGCTTGCGAGATGCGCAAATTCAAACTGCAGAAGGAGTAGTGTAAGATGGAATCCCTGGATTATAAAACATTACTGCATTGTGTAACACAAAATGTGGCTGAAGGCATCCTGATTGCGGATAAGCGGGGTATCATTGTCCTGTATAATGACATGATGTCTCAGTTGGAAAAAACGAAAAAGGAGGATGCTCTGGGCAGGCATATTCGCGATGTCTTTTCTTATATCCCGGAAGAAAAGAGCACTTTAAGCAAGGCGTTAAACGAAAGAAAGAAAACGGAAAACCTCCAGCAGACCTTCATCAATCAATACGGCAAAGAGGTTATGACGATCAATACAACCATACCCATTGAAAATGATGGCGGTGAAATTATTGGAGCAATTGAAATTGCGAAAGACATTACCAACATTAAGAACCTTTCCAACACCCTGATGGATCTTCAAGGGAAGGCGATGGAAAAAAACAAAGGTAAATCCACCGAAATCAAGAGGTATACCTTTGACCATCTCATCGGCAAAAACAAGAATTTTTTGCAGGCGATTGAAAAAAGCAGGAGGGCTGCCAAAGTGAATGCTTCTGTTTTGATCTATGGAGAAACGGGAACAGGAAAAGAGCTGATCGCCCAGAGCATCCACTATGAAAGCGACAGGAAAACGAAGCCGTTTTTAGCACAGAACTGCGCTGCATTGCCGGAAAGCTTGCTGGAAGGAATCCTGTTTGGGACCGCAAAGGGGAGCTTTACAGGCGCCGTTGACAGAGAAGGCTTATTTGAACAGGCAGATGGAGGAACTCTGCTCTTAGATGAAATCAGCGCCATGCCCTACAATCTGCAGAGCAAACTTTTAAGAGTTCTTCAGGAAAACTATATCCGGAGATTGGGCGCCACCAAGGACACGCCCGTAGATGTCCGCATTATCGCTACGATCAATCAACCTGCCGAAGAATTGATTGCTGCCGGAAAGCTGCGGACAGACCTATATTACAGATTAAAAATTATAGAGATTAATATTCCCCCTCTGCGTGAACGGACAGAAGATATCGGTACGCTGACAGAATACTTTTTACAAAAGTACAATTGCGAATATAAAAAACAGGTTTCCGCACTCAGCAGCCAAATCAAAAATGCTTTGGTTCACTATACTTATCCCGGTAACGTTCGGGAATTGGAACATATCATTATGTCCATTGTATCTATGGCTGATGACGGGCAGTGTTTTATTGAAAACACTTTGGATATACCGATGCACGCGGCAACTCCGCGCCGGATTGAACTGACAAAAGATATAAAGGAGTTGGGCTTGGAAGAATATCTGAACTCCATTGAACGAGCGATGATCTGTGAGGCAATCGAAAGCAGCGGCTCAATTTCAAAAGCCGCGAAAAAATTGGGTATTCGAAGGCAGACTCTGCAGTACAGAATGAAAAAATATAAAATTCAAATGTGACGCTAAGATTTTGAAATAGAAGGCAAGCCTTATCTTGTAAGACTTGCCTCATTTTTTTCTCTCTTGCTTTCTATTCCGGCGGCTCTGTATGCTGTCTTAACCGCTATTGATT
>CAMJRV010000076.1 GCA_946408315.1 uncultured Bacillota bacterium
TCAAACTGAATGCCGCTGTTGTTCCGGAACCGGTGGCGCCGGATACTGCCAGCATCGAAGCAGAACTGTTCCAATATCATAAAACGATCAAATTGGATGATATCGTGATGGTTTAGCCTGTCTCCCGGACGGCATCCTCAGATCGGCATATGCATGACGATGTTGATGGATTCTTCGTAGGAACGGGCAAGATGATCCGTCAGATTGCTGCAGGCCCCCTCGATATCGCCGTCCAGCATAAAATCTATTATCGCAATGTGCTCCTGGTTGCTGGGGCCAAAGCGTATAATATCGATGGTCGTACAGGCGCGGAAAAGGGTCAGGTAATCCTGAAAGCCTGTCATGAGCTCGGTGGCATAGTGATTGTCGATCGAGTTTACAATGCCCATATGAAATTCATTATCCAGCATGGAAAGCTTTACCGTGTCCTGATCGGAGAGGTTAAAATCAGATCCGCTGTATCGGAAAAACTCCTCGCGCATATGGGACAGCCATGCTCTGTCTATTTTGTCCATGCCGTTTTTTAAAATCTGCGGCTCCAGCAGGGATCGTATCTGAAAGATATCGCGGATGCGTTTGGGAGAGATCCTTGCCACTTCAAGGCCGCGGCGCGGATGGATGATGAGAAAGTCTTCTTTCGCCAATTGAAGCACGGCTTCCCTGACGGGTGTCCGGCCAATTCCGAGCGCTGCCTGCAGCTGGGCCTCGTTGAAAACCATGCCTGCTTTTAAACGATGGCTCAAAATCATGGACTTCAGCTGCTTATACGCCTGCTGCGTGAGCCCCTCTTCCTTTTTATTAATCAGTACGTCTTTATTCATCAGTACATCGCTCATAGAATACCCCCAAATATTAAAAATTGAATTATATTTTCTAAATTTCGAATTCCCGGAATTCTCCATATTGACATTTACCCGCTCTAGTAGTATATTATACATGAAAAAACAGATATATCACTAATATATCACGAAATAATTTTTTCAGTCAAGGGGTTTATCTTTTTGAAACAGCAGATATGAAACTGCGGAAAACCGGTCTGCAGGGCAGACGCTGGGTAATGCGGCTGCATGCAGGCGCGCGGTGGGTTTTCTTAAGCGAGAGGTGGAAAAGTGATAAGGACAAACGGATTAAAAAAGAACTTCGGCAGCAATCAGGTTCTGAAAGGAATCGATCTGCACATCAAACAGGGAGAAGTGGTGGCAATCATCGGCCCATCCGGTTCCGGGAAAAGCACCTTTCTGCGCTGTCTGAATTTGCTGGAGCAGCCCAGCGGCGGAGAAATCATCTATCAGGGTCTTGACATAACGCAGCTGAAATCAAGGGAAAGCCTGAGGCTGCTAAGCTCGATGGGCATGGTGTTCCAACAGTTTAATCTGTTTCCGCACATGACCGTGCTGGACAACATCATCCTGGCGCCGATGAAGGTAAAAAACCGTTCGAAAAGCCAGGTGACGGAAAAAGCGATGGAGCTGCTGAAAACCGTAGGCTTGGAGGACAAGTGCTGCGCTTATCCGGCCCAACTGTCCGGCGGCCAGCAGCAGAGAGTCGCCATTGCAAGAGCTTTATGCATGGAGCCTGACCTGATGCTCTTCGACGAGCCTACCTCGGCGCTGGATCCTGAAATGGTGGGAGAAGTGCTGGAGGTTATGAAAAAGCTGGTGAACTCGGGAATGACCATGATTGTGGTGACGCATGAAATGGGATTTGCCAGGGAAGCCGCAGACCGTGTGGTTTTCATGGATGGCGGCTATATCGTAGAAGAGAACAATCCAGATGAGTTTTTCGCCAATCCGAAAAGTAAAAGGCTGCAGGATTTTCTTGGGAAAATGCTGTAAGGCAGAGCTTGATTTGGAAATTTTATGTTTATGAATGGAGGAAGGAATGACGATGATAACGGTAGCGCGACATAAGGACGTGAAGCATGAGTATGTCGACGGGTTTTCGAGACAGCCGGTTTTAGAAGGGGTTTATGACCAGGCGAGATTTGCAAAATGCGCTCTGTTGCCCGGCAGCGCAATCACGCCTGAGACATTTTCGATCACACAGAATAATCAGCTGTTTATCTTTACAAAGGGGAAAGGTTTTATTACGACTCCAAGAAAAGCTTGGAATATAACAGAGGTCGGCGTATTTGTTCCGGAATTTGACCGGGAGGAATTTACCATATCCGCATCGGCAGACAGCAAAGAGCCTTTGGAGTTTCTGCATATCATCACCGAACTAAACGATTACGATAAGCAGTGTTTAAAGGAAGCCCGCATTACGCTTCCGCGGTGGAGGGGCCTGTCGGAGGGATGGACTTACTACGAAGACTTTAAGGATGAAGACAACATTACCTCCATCATGCTGATCGAGCATAGAAACCTTGGCCGGCTGAGCATGGGCGCCGTGCTGGGGAAGGGGCCGGATACGATTGGAGCTCACGTTCACAATGAGCTGCAGCAGTGGTATTTCCCTCTTCCGGGTTCCAGCTTTACCTATACGGCGAACGGAGAAAGCCTGCACATGACCGGCGGAGACCTGAGCTTTACCCCCAGCGGGTCCCCTCACGGCAGCAGCGCGGCAGACGGTGAAATCTTCGATTATATATGGTTTGAACTTTGTACCGATGGTTATCCGGGAGAAATTAAATAAGGCAGGATTTGCTGGAAGGAGCGCAAAATGAGTTTAATTAAGATTGCAAAAGGATCAGAGGCAAAGCACGTTTATCAAAATGGGATTTCGAAATTGCCCATTTTAGTCGGAGAATACAAGGACGCAGCATTTGAACGGGTTTCCCTGCAGGCCGGCGCCGAATGGACCCCGGAAATTTACAAGCTGACCGAGCACAATCAGGTGTTTTTATTTACCAGCGGGAAGGGTTATATCAAGACGCCGAGACAGGCTTTTATCATTAAAGAGGTTTCCGTATTTGTCCCGGAATTCGATGTAGAAGAGTTTACGATTAAATGCCCGGTGGATGCAAAGGAAACACTGGAAATCATCCACATTGTCACAGAGGTGAACGATTATGACAAGACCTGCCTCGTGGAGTCCAGAATGGCTCTGCCGAGATTCAGAGGCGTTTCGGAGGCATGGCAGTACAAGGAAGATTTCACGGGAGCGGACATCGTTCAGAAGATGATGCTGGAGCATAGAAATTTAGGCAGACTGAGCATGGGAGCAAACTTCGGCAGCGGACCGAACTACATCGGACAGCACATTCACAACGAGCTTCAGCAGTGGTACATCATGCTTCCGGGCGCAAGCTTTACGTATACGGCAGGGGATGAAACAATTCATGTGGAAGAGGGCGACGTGACCTATACAAAGAGCGGATCTCTTCATGGAAGCGAATGCAAAGAAGGGGAACGGTTCGCCTATATTTGGTTTGAGCTTTGCACAGACGGTTATCCCGGAGAAATCAAGTAGAGAAAAGGATATGTTTGAAAAAAACGTGTTTGCAGGAAGCAATAGTCAATACATCAGATTTCCGTTCGGTGACTTCATTGCCGCGCAGAAAAAGCTGGGAATTTCCCGGGTCGATCTGGTCGGCGCCGTGCCGCACCTCTGGTGTGATCATATTTCGCCGATTCGGACGGAGGAGGTAAAGCGGCTTCTGGAAGATGAGGAGATGGAGGTAACGGTTTTTTCGCCTAAGGCATACCGGTATTCCATCTATGCGGAGCCTGAAACGGTACAGGCTTTCGCCACGCTGAATTATTACCGGAACTGCATAAACGCCGCAGTTGAGCTCGGCTGCAGGACAGTGGCGCTCCCGCTGGAAGGAGCTTGCTTTGACCAGCCGCGGGACCGGCTTTGGAACAACGCGGTGCAGATGCTTGAAGCGATCTGCGGAATCGCCGGGCAGCAGGGAATCACCGTTTTACTGCCATCTGTGACGGAAGAAGTTTCGCCGATTTTGACTTCATTAAGAGATGTGAAGGAAATGGCGGAACAGATCGGTTCCGGCGCTTTGGCCGTCCTGTTGGATATTCCTGTCATCAGCGTTCAGGGCGAAACTATTTCCCAGTGGTTTGCCCAGCTTGGCGGAAAGATTAAGCTGGTCCGGTTTGCCGATGGAAACTACAATGGATACCGCGTATGGGGGGAAGGATGTCTGCCCTGCGAAAGGTTCCTGAAAGAGCTGGAAAACAGCGGCTATGACGGAATGTTCAGCCTGCAGATCCCCGGCGAAAAATATGTAGACGCTCCATACGATGCGGACAAAAGAAATCTGGGCTCACTGGAAAGATTTTTGGGGTAGAGGTGCGGAAATGGTATCGATCAAAAGAAAGCAGATTGTGGGAATGAATCAGCACTATAAGCGGTTTTCCATGGACTATTTCCTGGACGGCCAGCAGCGTGTGGGGATTCAGAATATCGAACTCTGGTGCGGGGTTTCTCATTTCTGGCTGGATCATCAAAACTATGGATCTGTAAAGGAGCTTCAGAAAAAACTGCAGAAGAGAAATCTTAAGATTGTGTCTGTTACAGCCCCCAGCATGGCGTATCAGTATCAGTATGCGTCCCAGGAGCCGGAGGGTCTGGAAAAGAGCTTCCTCTATTTCAGCAATGGAATCAAAGTCGCCGCAGAGCTGGGCGCAGACCGGGTGGTGGTGAATTCCGGCTGGGGATACCACAATGAAGATCCTCTGGAGATGTGGAAGCGGTCGAAGGATCATCTGCGCAGGCTGGCGGAGGTCGGCTTGCGGGAGGGCGTCACTCTGGCTATGGAGTCCCTGCGGGATGACGAATCAAATATTGTGAACAGCCTGGAGACGACCAGGAGGATGCTTGATGAGGTCAGCCATCCGAACTTGAAAATTACTGTGGATACCATTGCCACCGGCGCTGCCGGCGAATCCCTGAGCCTTTGGTTTCAAACCTTCGGCAAGGACCTGATCCACATGCATTTTTTAGACGGAGACCCCTATGTTCACAACGCATGGGGGGATGGCAACACCCCTCTGGAAAGTCAGCTGAAAGAAATAAACGACTGGAACTATGAAGGTTATCTGGTTCAGGAAATTGCGGATGACCGGTATTTAGCCGATCCTTTTTCGGCGGATGTTAAAAATATGAGGACGTTAGAACGGTTTATAGAGGATTAATCATTGGCACATTTCATCTAATAGGGCAGCAGCATGGTCAACATGTCGCTATATATTTAAAAACCCAGGAGGAGAAGATTATGAGAAATTTAAAAAGACTATTTTCGGTTATCATGGTTCTGACATTAATTCTTGCTTTAGCAGCCTGTGGCGGAGGCGGCAGCGACCAGCAGGGTGACGCCGATTCCGGAGACGGTTCTCTGCAGAGAGTTCTGGACGCAGGAAAATTGACTGTGGGATGTGAAGGAAACTGGGTCCCCTACGTATACAATGAAGGCGGAACCGGGGAACTGACCGGGTTTGAAGTTGAAATCGCAAAAGAAATTGCATCAAGACTTGGCGTGGAAGCGGAATTCAATGTGGCCAGCCAGTGGGACGGTGTTATCGCAGGATTGGATGCGAAAAGATATGACACGGTTATCTGCGGCACAAACCCAAATCCGGAAAGACAGGAAAAGTATTACATGACCGTTCCTTATTCTGAAAGCCCCATCGCTTTGGTCGTGGCGGCAGACAATACGGAAATCAAAACATTTGAGGATCTGACGGGAAAGCTCGCTGCAAACGCCCTGTCCAGCTCCTCCGGACAGATCGCCCGGAACTACGGCGCTGAGTTAAGCGACTGCAATCTGACGCAGGCCATGGACCTGCTGGTCACCCACAGAGCGGACGCCCATGTGAACAACCTGACTTCTATCGTAGAATTTTTAAAGGCGAAACCGGATACGGCAGTAACGGTCGCCGCAATTTATAAGCCTCAGAACAGCTACGAAATTGAATCCTCCGCGATGTTCCGCAAGGAAGACGTAGAACTGGGACAAGCTGTTGACAAGGTGATTCAGGAAATGATTGAAGACGGAACCTGCTATAATCTGGCTGTAAAGTACTTTGGACAGCAGGTAGCAGACGAAACGACGATCTACCAGTAAGCCCGCATCTTTTCATCGGAACGTTCATCGGATTGCCGCAGGAACCGCCTGCGGCGATCCGGTGATACAGATAATCAAGGAAGGAGTCATCTATATGCCTGATTCTGGAGGAATTTTAGGACTGGTTATAAACTCATTCTGGCCTCTGTTTAAAGCGGGATTGGTTGTAACGGTACCTCTTACTCTGATCTCTTTTGCATTAGGCCTGGCAGGCGCGTTTCTTGTGGCGCTCATGCGTATTTCAAAATTAAAGCCTTTATCGGTTATTGCGGCCGTGTTTGTTTGGATCATACGGGGAACGCCGCTGATCGTACAACTTTTCGTCATCTTTTACGGCCTTCCGAAGGTGGGAATTGTCTTTACCCCCTTTGTTTCCGCGGTCATCGGCCTGACCATGAGCCAGAGCGCATATAACTCCGAAGTTATCCGTTCGGCGCTGATTTCCATTTCCAAGGGCCAATGGGAGGCGACAAAGGCACTTGGGCTGACGAAGTTTCAGACCATGCGCTACGTCATTGTTCCTCAGGCTGCCCTGGTTGCAGTACCGCCTTTGGGAAATTCCTTTATCAGTCTGCTGAAGGATACCTCTCTGGTGGCGACGCTGACCGTTGCGGAAATTTTCCAGACAGGCCAGCAGATTACGGCAATCACTTATGAACCGCTCGTGTTGTATCTTGAAGTGGCATTTGTTTACCTTATTTTCAGCACGGGACTGACCTATCTGCAGCAGTTTGCGGAAAAGAAGCTGGGAAAACACCTTGTGGAGCAGTGCAATTAACCGGATTTTGATGGGAGGAAAACGATGAAATTGACAAGACAGGGAATCGAAAACAGAGAAGCATGGGAAGCGATTCATGTGGATCTTCCCCGATACGATATTGACCGAATCAATGAGAATACAAGGAAAAACCCTGCCTGGGTGCATTTCGGCACCGGAAACATATTTCGGGGATTTCTGGCTCCCATTCAGCAGAAGCTTCTAAATCAGGGACTTGCGGAGCAGGGAATCGTTGCGGTGAAATCGTCGGATTTTAAGATCATCGACCAGGTTTACACCCCCTATGATAATTTGAGCCTGCTGGTTCTTATGGAACACGACGGGCAGATGAAAAAGGAAGTCATTGCCTCAATTTCGGAAATCATCAGGGCGGACTGCGGGGATTCGGCGGCCTGGGCCCATTTGCGGGACGTCTTTGTCAATCCCTCTCTTCAGATGGTAAGCCTCACCATTACGGAAAAGGGCTACGGGCTGAAGCAGATTGACGGCTCTCTTCTGCCATCCGTACTTCAGGAGATAGAAGGCGGACCCCGGTCTGTCCGGCATACCATGTCCATTCTTACGGCAATGCTTTACGAGAGGTTCAAAGCGGGCGGTTTTCCTATCGCGCTGGTCAGCATGGATAACTGCTCGAAAAATGGAGAGAAGCTTTTTGAGAGCGTTTTTCTGATCGCAGAGAAATGGGAGGAAAAAGGCTTTGTAGAAAAAGAATTTTTGGATTACCTGCGGGATGAAAACGCCGTTGCTTTTCCATGGACAATGATCGATAAGATTACGCCGAATCCGGCTGGTGAGGTGCAGCGGATATTGGAAGAGCTGGGCGTTGAAGCTATGAATATTTTAGAAACCAACGGCGGCTCACGGATTGCGCCCTTCGTCAATGCGGAGGTAACGGAATATCTGGTTGTGGAAGAGAAATTTCCCAACGGCCGCCCCCCTCTGGAAAAGGCCGGTGTGATTTTTACAGATCGCCTGACCGTTGAGCGTACGGAAAAGATGAAGGTCGGAACTTGTCTGAACCCTCTTCACACCGCGCTTGCCATCTTTGGATGCCTTCTGGGCTTCCGCTCCATCGCGGAGGAGATGAAGGATCCGGATCTGGTGGAGCTCATCCGGAGAATTGCCTTTGATGAAGCCATGGCGGTGGTTGTGGACCCCGGCATCATCAGGCCGCAGGACTTTGTGAAAGAGGTCATCGAGGTGAGATTTCCCAACCCCTTTATTCCCGATACGCCCCAGAGAATTGCTACCGATACCTCTCAGAAGATACCGGTTCGATACGGTAAAACGCTGGAAGCATATTTGGAAAGAAAAGACTTGTCCATTCAGTCTTTGAAATATATACCCCTGGTCTTCGCCGCCTGGTGCAGATATCTGATGGAGGTGGACGATCAGGGCAGAGAGATGAAAGCCAGCTCAGACCCGCTTCTGAGCCGTCTGCAGCAGCATCTGCAGGGCGTCGCTCTGGGAGATGTGGAGTTTGACCGTGAAAAGCTCCGGCCCATCCTCAGCAGCAGCTCTATTTTCGGCGTAGACTTATACGAGGCAGGTCTGGCGGAAAAGACGGCGGACATGTTTCAGGACATGATCCGGGAAAAAGGCGGAGTCAGGAATACTTTGCGGAAAATACTGAAATAAAGAAAGCGAGAACATAATTTTATGAAAATGACATTCCGATGGTATGGGAGCCATATGGATCCTATCCCGTTAAAATATATAAAGCAAATCCCAAATATGACAGGCGTTGTCAGCTCTCTGATGGACATTCCCGTCGGAGAACTGTGGCCTATGGAAAGGATTTTGGCGCTGAAAGAAGAGATCGAAGCCGCAGGGCTTACGCTGGAAGTTATCGAAAGCGTCAATATTCACGAAGACATTAAGCTGGGGCTGCCCGGCAGAGACCTGTATATTGAAAATTACATCAAGACAATTGAAAATCTGGGCAAGGCCGGCGTCAAGGTGATCTGCTACAATTTCATGCCGATTTTTGACTGGACCCGGTCGGATC
>CAMJRV010000077.1 GCA_946408315.1 uncultured Bacillota bacterium
TGCAAGAGATATGATTCTTACCGCGCCGAGCAAAAACGTGATGAACAAGCTGGCTCGAAGCGTCCTGGCCCTCTATTCCTATGACGAGAATCCGGACGACGTGTCGATTCCCAACGTGCTGCGCCAGTCCATCAATCTGATCGGATATTTTCCGGCCCTGATCGCTTACGGCTACCAGGCAAAACGGTCTTATTACGACAACGAGAGCCTGCATATCCATTATCCCGATCCGGAGCGCTCTACAGCGGAAAATATCCTGAGACTGATTCGCCCGACAGGCGAATACACCGAGCTGGAAGCCAAGATGCTCGACATTTCCATGATTCTCCACGCGGAGCACGGCGGAGGAAACAATTCTTCCTTCACAACCCACGTGGTCTCGTCCACCGCGACGGATACGTATTCGACCATCGCTGCCGCGGTAGGTTCCTTAAAGGGACCGAAGCACGGCGGAGCCAACGTTGAAGTCCTCCAGATGATGGCCGATATCAAGGAACACGTGAAGGACATCACAAACTATAAAGAAGTAGAAAAGTATCTGCTGAAAATTCTCCACGGAGAGGCAAACGACGGTTCGGGCCTGATCTACGGTCTTGGACATGCTGTATACACCGTTTCGGACCCGAGAGCGACGCTGCTGAAAAAAATGGCGAAGAAGCTTGCGGAAGACAAAGATCTCGTGGAGGATTTCATGCTCTATGATTTCATTGAAAGCCGGGCTCCTTATCTGTTTATGGAGGTCAAGGGAACGAATAAGCCGGTACCGGCCAACGTGGACCTGTATTCCGGGTTTGTTTACAACGCCCTCAACATCCCCATCGACATCGCCACCCCGATCTTTGCCTGCTCAAGGCTTTCGGGCTGGTGCGCCCACAGGATCGAGGAACTGGTTGCCGGTGGAAAGATCATGCGTCCCGCTTACAAATGCGTACAGCCTCACCTGGCCTACACGCCTCTTTCGGAAAGAAAATAAAACGATACGCTCCAGGTTACAACTGGTTGCTAGGAGAACCAATATTTTCCATAAATTACCTGCTCAAAAATGGGCAGGTAATTTATTTTTCCTTTGAAATCCCTCGGGAGTTGTGCTACAATAAAATGGTTTTGAATCGGGAGTCTTATTTGGAGGCTCCCAAGCTTATTATTTAATCTAAGGAAAGAAAGAGGTGTTACTAATGAGTTCACATGAAGAAAATGGACTCCAGCGTGGGATGAAAGCCCGGCACATGAACATGATCGCCATTGGCGGCGCCATTGGCACAGGTCTGTTCGTAGCGTTAGGCGGATCCCTGAGTGAGGCAGGTCCCGGAGGCGCATTGCTCGCGTACGGTATGATCGGCATCATGGTCTACTTTTTGATGACAAGCCTTGGCGAAATGTCAACGTACATGCCAATCTCAGGCGCATTTGAAACCTATGCCACAAAGTTTGTGGATCCGGCATTGGGCTTTGCCCTCGGCTGGAACTACTGGTACAACTGGGCAATCACCGTTGCGGCGGAGCTTGCAGCAGGTGCAATGGTAGTTCAGTTCTGGCTTCCGGATACGCCTGCAATCCTTTGGAGTGCAATATTCCTGACTATTTTATTCTTACTGAATGCCTTCTCTGCAAAAATGTACGGAGAAAGCGAATTCTGGTTCGCCGGAATCAAAGTTGTAACGATCATCATTTTCCTGATCATCGGTTTATTGATGATCGTCGGAATTTTGGGAGGCCATACTCCGAGCTTTGATAATTGGGTCATCGCAGACGCTCCGTTTGCAGGCGGCGCGATCGCAATCATCAACATCTTCATGATCGCCGGATTCTCCTTCCAGGGAACCGAACTGATCGGCGTTGCCGCCGGAGAGACGGAAGATCCTGAAAAGAATGTTCCTAAGGCAATCAAAACGGTATTCTGGAGAATCCTGATCTTCTACATCGGCGCAATCATCGTCATTGGATTCATCCTGCCTTACAACGATCCGAACCTGCTCAAGGGCGGTGTGGAAAATATCGCGGTAAGCCCGTTCACCCTGATCTTCGAAAGAGCAGGAATCGCTGCCGCAGCTTCTATCATGAACGCGGTTATCCTTACCTCCGTACTGTCCTGCGGTAACTCCGGACTGTATGCGTCGACCCGTATGCTCTACGCTATGGCGATGGAAGGAAAAGCTCCGAAGCTCTTTACAAAGGTAAACAAGAGAGGCGTCCCCATGGCCGCACTGATCGTCACTTCCGTCATCGGTATGGCGTGCTTCTTAAGCTCCCTTGCAGGCTCCGGCACAGTATATCTCTGGCTGGTCAACGCATCGGGTCTCGCAGGCTTCATCGCATGGCTCGGAATCGCGTTCTCCCACTATAAGTTCAGAAAAGCGTTCCTGGCTCAGGGACACAGCCTGGACGAGCTGAAATACAAGGCAAAGTGGTTCCCATTCGGACCGATCTTTGCTCTGATCCTGTGCGTCATCGTAATCGCCGGTCAGGGACTGTGGGCTTTCTCCGGAGATTCTGTGGACTGGCTTGGAATCCTGGTTTCCTATATCGGAATTCCGCTGTTCCTGATCCTCTACTTCGGATATAAGTTTGCAAAGAAGACCAAGCTTGTCAAGCCGGAAGAGGCAGACTTATCCAAGGGCTATGCAAAGAAGATCGACTAAAGTCGCTTGCTCTTTGCCCCCAGGGACGTTTTAGAAAACGTCCTGCTAAATTCATACAACAACCAAAAGATGGCGGATCTGCATCCGCCATCTTTTTTATCTTCTTTCTGATAAATCCTGTACCTTCTTCTAATTCTTCCGAAAATGCTTATACATGTGAAACCGTTCTTCTACCAGAACGTCCTGTTTTGTCATAAAGCTTACCGCCACGATGACGATAATATTGATCAACATAGCGTATGCGCCGTAAGTAATGCCAAACGGCATGACCGTAAAGGCGTTTTTCAGTACAAACACAGCAATGTAGCCAACAATAAGACCGCTGACCACCCCTTGTTTGGTGGCTCGTTTCCAGAAAAAGGCACACATCATGGCGGCAAACACCTGTGTGAGTCCTGCGTAGCCTACCATCAAAACGTTTGCCATGAGATTCGGGAGGAACAGTGCGCAAAATGCCGCAACGATCAGGACCAGAGCCGTAAACAGGTTGGTCAGCTTTACCATGGTCTTTTCATTCATATCTGGTTTAAAAAGACCCAGGATATTCTTAGAAAACAGGCCGCCGATGGATAATACATAAAGGGCAAGAACCAGAACCGCGGTTAAAGTCGCGCCGCCCGCCACAAGCCCGATCACCCAGTGAGGAAGCAGCTCTGCTACGGCCAGAAAGGCGAAGTCTTTGTTTTCCAGTCCCGGCATGTTCAGCAGCGCAAAGTATGCAATGATAACCAGGAAGGGAAACATGAGCATATAGATGGGCATGAGAATGGAATTTCTGCGAAGATTTCTTTCGTTTTTGCTGGTGAGAGTGGACTGCACCGCCACAGGAAGCATATAAAACCCCACCATTTGGAACAGAATGGTGGAAACGAAGAAGGTTACATTCAAGGTAACCGGCTGAGTCTCTACGACCAGCATTTCCGGCATTTTATCCGCGACGTCCTTAAAAATGCTGACAATTCCGCCGTCGGTGCTGGAAATGGCAATCCCTCCTACCGCAATGATGACCGCGATCAGAAGAATGTCTTTAAATACGCTGACCCATGCCGGTGCGCGAATACCTGCAATCGCAATAAAGACAAAGGCCAGGATGCAGGATAAAATAATTCCGATATTAAAACTGATTCCGATATCCAGGTACCGAAGTACGATGCCCATTCCCGCAAACTGGTTCTGGG
The DNA here is from genome assembly GCA_946408315.1 of uncultured Bacillota bacterium. Classification (GTDB taxonomy): domain Bacteria; phylum Bacillota; class Clostridia; order Peptostreptococcales; family Anaerovoracaceae; genus Anoxybacterium. The sequence goes on from CAMJRV010000077.1 coordinate 3,818, forward strand.
CCAGGGGAGTCAGGAAAACGATACCTGCCAGAGCGACGACAAACTGAAGCGATTTGCTGTTGAATCTCCATCCCAAAATATCGGAAATGGTGGACGCTTTGGATAGCTGCCCCAGCTTCCAGATGGCCGGATTTACGAAATACCCCACCACATAGGCCAATAAAATATAACCGATGTACCAGATTCCGTAGGTGGTTCCTCTGGCATAGATGGAGCCGGGGCCGCCGATCATGGTGGTTACGCTGTAAATTTCGCCTACCATGATAAAGAACAGCAGAAAGCCACCGAAGGAACCGCTGGCCACCATGACATCATGCATGCTGGAGCCGATCGCTCCTCTTTTCGACGCGAGGGCGATGCCAAAGGCGATCAATAATACGACGATAAATGCTGCAAGAGCCATTTAGTTTCCCTCCTTCCGCTGTTGTTCAAGCGCTTTTTTTTGTTCCATCTCAAGCTCCTCCCGATTGGCCGGATCAATCTTGAACGCCAGCCACAGGCAGAGCGAGGTAAAGGGAAGACACATAAACATCCAAAAATAGTTGAATGAGAACCCAAGGACAAAGGGCTCCACGCGATTGTAGATCGGAAAGCATACAACGTATGCCACGATCGGAAGAATCAGCCCGATCAGATAAACGGGCACTCTGCTCTTCATTTTTTCTACCTCCTGCATTTCTATAAATTCATTACTTGGAATAAACAACCTTGCCTCCGATAAAAGTCTTTTCCACTTCAATGGAACAAAGATTATCGACAGCGGTATCCAGAATCGGTTTGGAAAGGATAATCATATCCGCCAGCTTGCCTTTTTCCAGGCTTCCCTTTTGATTCTCTTCAAAAGCTGCATAGGCTCCATTCATGGTATACATGCGAATCGCATCCATGATAGAGATTTCCTGCTCTTTTCCCACATCCCTTCCCGTACTGCTTTCACGCTTTACGGCTGAACGAAGCACCAGCATGGCGTCTTCTTCCACCACAGGACAGTCGGTAGAAAATGCGCAGGGGATTCCCGCGTCGAGGAAGCTCTTCAGCGGGAACATCATATGAACCCGGTCACCGTATAGCTTATAATAGGTATCGCCTGAAGAATACATGAATTCCGGCTGAGGAATGGGAATTACGCCCAGAGCCTTGATTCGTCCGATCAACTCCTGGTCTGTTATGGCACAATGCTCGATCCGGAACCGGTGATCCTCTTTCGGGAGAATCGTCAATGCGTTTTCATAGGCGTTCAGGATCATTTCCACCGCCAAGTCGCCGATACAGTGACAGGTGATCTGATAATTGTCCCGATGGCCTTTCAGAACCATTTCATTCAAGGTGTCCTGATCCATGGTCAGGATTCCTTTCCATTCAGGATCGTGGCTGTAGGGCGCCCGCAGCGCACATGTGCCTCCCATGCTGCTGCCATCCAGCATCAGCTTATAAGGTCCAACCTTGTAGCGGTCGTCGCCGAGCCCTGTATGGTATCCAATGTCCACATATTTTCGGATAAACTTGTCATTGCCATAGATGGAAAACATCATGGCATACGTACGCAATTTCAGCTTTTTCTGATTGTTCAGATCGATCATGCACCGGATCATGGTCTCCCCGTCTCCCGCGTCGTGCAGGGACGTAATGCCCCGTTTAAACATGTAGTCCTGAGCCATCAAAAGGCCCTCTTTCATTTCTTCTGCCGATACCGGAAACGTATTAAAAACCTCCCAGTGTGCATTTTCCAGAGAGAGCCCTGTAGGAATACCGTCTTCTCTGACAAATTCTCCGCCGGGAGGATTTGGCGTATCACCCGTAATTCCCATAGCTTCAAGGACCTTGGAGTTACATACGGAAAAATGATACGAGGTGTGTGCAAGGATGACAAAATGATCCGGCGCCACTTCATCCAGATCCCACCGGTTGGGATGCCGCCCTTCCGCAAGGTATTCCTGATCGTAGTTATACCCCCTGATAATTGAGCCTTTCGGGAGCTTTTCCGCGTATTCCCTGACCTTGGCCTTGATCTCTTCAATGGATTTCACAGCTTTGGGCGAGCAGCTAATCCATTGCAGATTGATAGCCACTGATCCCAGGTGGGCATGCGCATCGATAAACCCCGGAAGAAGGCTCTTTCCTGCAAGATCAATCACCTCCGTTTCAGCTCCGATATAGTCGGAAAGCCCCTTTTCATTCCCTGCATATACGATTTTTTCATCGTACACCGCCAGGGCAGAGACCACCTGATTGTTGGCATCAACGGTTACGATTTGCCCGTTTTTGAATGCCAGATCTGCATAAATCATTTGATTTCCCTCCTTTTCTTGATGCCTTTTAACGCAAGCTTCGTGCCAATTACAAAATTGTTGAAGTTTCAAAGATTTTTGGCAAAAAGAAAAAACAGGCAATGCAGCATTGCATTGCCTGTCGCTTTTTTGGGGAAATCTCTAATGCATTTTCGAATTCTAATGCATCAATGCATTAGAATTTATCTGTCACGTTCAGAGGAACAATTTTATATTTTTTCATTTTACGCCACACGGTGGACTGATTGACCTTCAATATCCTCGCAATCTCATATGTACTGCCGCATTTTTCATTGTAGTGTGACAACAGCTCTTTTTCCTGTATTTCCATGATCTCCTTATAGCTTTTATCCGCAAATTTTGTATCGGCAGAAAAATCCGTCATCAAAATTCTGCTGTTGTTCAGGTGATAAGCGGGCAATAGAGAATCTACCGAGATGGATTCCCCGGGGCTCAAAAGCACCAATCGCTCCACCGTGTTCTGCAATTCTCTGACATTTCCTTCGAACGTCAGGCTCATCAGACATTTCAGGGCTTCAAAGGTGAACTGCTTGACTCTGCCGTGCTTTCTGCAAAAATAATTCAGAAAATAACAGGCCAGCAGCGGAATATCCTCTCTCCGTTCGGCCAGGGAAGGTACGTGAATGGGAATCACATTGAGTCGATAGAACAGGTCCTTTCGAAATTTGTGTTCTTGGATCATCTGGTCCAGATCTGCATTTGTCGCGGAGATCACTCGCACATCACAGGAGATATCCGCAATACCGCCCACCCTGCGAATCAGATTTTCCTGGAGAACCCGGAGGAGCTTGACCTGAAGCACAGGCGACATCTCTCCGATCTCATCAAGAAAGATGGTTCCGCCGCCGGCAACTTCGAAAAGACCTTCTTTTCCCTTGGGATTGCTATGGGTAAACGCGCCGGCTTCATAGCCAAAGAGCTCGGATTCCAGGAGACCCTCGGGAATTGCGCCGCAGTTGATGCTGACAAAGGGCGCATCTTTTCGCTTGCTCTGCTTGTGAATCTCCCGAGCGATCAATTCCTTTCCCACGCCCGATTCTCCGGTAATAAGCACTGCGGCATCGGAGTCCGCGATTCGCTCCACCAGACGAAGAACCTCCTCCATCGCCTTGCTTTGATACACCAGCTTTTGCTCCTGCCCGCCGATTCCCTGTCCTTCCTCGCGAAAAAGCCGCTGCCATTCCGCCAGCTTTTCATGGATTTGAATATCTTCATCCTTGGCATTTTCAAGGACTGTCCGTAAAATTCGTTCAATCGAAACGTCGAAGAGAAAGCTGATGACGTATTTGACGTCCCCTTGATCGTTAAACATCGGCTCGCTCTGTACCAGATAGGATTTCCCGCCGCAGTGCTGCTCCGCCAGAATGGGTTTTTTATTCTCCAGCACCAGCGGGGTGAGAGCCTTGTCCACCAGACCTATTTTCACAAACTCTGCCATTTCTCTTCCCACCAGCTCTTCCGGCAAAAGCCCCGTCACATAACGGTGGGCATGGTTGACTTTGAGAATATCTCCTTTTTCATCGCAGATAATGACCCCCATAAAGCGATTATCAAAGATTAAATCCCAGGTATTGGACTCTCCGTTTAAGAAAGCTTCCATTTCTTCCAGCAGCTTATTCTGGTTCATCATCATCCCTCCTGCCGGCTTTTACGGCATGCTGCGGCTTAGCTCCGAAGCAGACCCGCGTTATCTAACAGATCCGAGGCAGCCCCTCGCCGTAAAGAACGTCCACGATCCGGCTTCCGCCCAGCCTCGTCTTCATGACGACGCCTCTTCCGGCCGTCACCTCCGCGATGATTGCCGCATCCTTCCCGGATTCTGTCTTTTTCATCATGTCCAGGGCTTTTTCCGCGTCTTCGGAAGAAACTACAGCGACCATCTTTCCCTCGTTTCCCATATAAAGGGGATCGAGTCCCAGGATATCGCAAAAGCCTCTCACTTCGGGATGAACCGGCAGAGAACCCTCTTTGATCTCGATTGCGCATTTTGAGGATTCCGCAATCTCGTTCAGCACCGTTCCGAGGCCGCCTCTTGTCACATCCCTCATGGCCTTCACCTGGATTCCGTTGTCAAAAAGACTGTTCACCAGGGAATTCAGGCAGGAGCAGTCGCTCTTGATATTGTTTTCGATGGCCATTCTGGCACTGAGAATACAGGCATGATGGTCTCCCAGATTGCCGGAAAGCAGAACCACATCCCCTTCGCCGCAGTTTGACGCGCTGACATTCCGCTCTTCGGGAATGACGCCGAGGCCCGTCGTATTGATATAAAGGCCGCCCTTTCCTTCGACTACCTTCGTATCTCCGGCGACGATCCGGACCCCCGCCTTTTCCGCAGTATCCGCCATGGACTTGGCAATCTGTACCAGAAGATCAATTTCCAGCCCTTCTTCGAGGATAAATCCGGCCGTAATGTACTTCGGCACAGCTCCCATCATGAGCAGATCGTTTACCGTACCGCAGACAGCCAGCTTGCCGATATCTCCCCCTGGGAAAACTACCGGCGTTACAACGAAGGAGTCGGTGCTGCATGCGAATCTGCCGCGAAGGTCCAAAACCGCAGCATCCTCCATCTTGTTCAGGATCTCATTTGAAAAATATTTGCCGAATATATCCTTCATCAGTTCCGCAGAAGCCTTGCCGCCGCTGCCG
>CAMJRV010000078.1 GCA_946408315.1 uncultured Bacillota bacterium
ATCTTCATCCGTTGTGATCGGGTTGACATCGCCGTAGTCGATACCAAGTTTTTTTCTAATTGACATCTTAACCTCCTAATTGGTAATTTCTTAGTCATATTATTGGCAAATCTTTATTATATCTAGTATAACTTTTGCTAAGATTTTGTCAAGTTATTTTGAGAGATCAAAAATCTCCTTTTCAATTTTCTTTCCCGTCTCCTCGGCCGCGATGCCGCCCATAGCCGTCTCCCGGAGCTGGACCGGAAGAAGCTTCCCTACCTTATACATGGCGCCGATCACCTCGTCCGTGGGGATCGGAAACTTCGCCCCGCCCAGAGCCATGTCCGCGCTGATCAGTGCGTTCACCGCCTGGGACGCGTTTCTCTGCGCGCACGGAATCTGTACCAAGCCGGCGACGGGATCGCATACAAGGCCCATGATATTGATCAGAGCCAAGGAAAAGGCTTCCATGGACATGGCCGGAGTGCCGCCTTTCAGTTCCACAGCCCCTGCGGCAGCCATCGCCGCTGCGACTCCGCACTCAGCCTGACAGCCTCCCTCGGAACCAGCCACCGTAGCATTCTCCATGACGACGGCCCCGACGCCGGAGGCGGTGATCAACGCGTTGACCACCTCTTCTTCCGTCTTGCTGAATTCCTCACCGACGGAGATTAAAACGGCGGGAACGATGCCGCAGGAACCCGCCGTCGGCATGGCGCAGATCTTTCCCATGGAAGCGTTCACCTCGCTGCCCGACAGGGCTCTCGCCATGACGGTATTGAGGAAGCTTCCGCAAAGCGTATCGCCGGACCTAGCATATCGGTACTGATTGGAAGCGATGCCGGTAATCAGCCCGCCCTCGGTGGGCAGCGGCTGTTCCAGAGCCCTTTCGGCGGAGGCTCTCATGATCGCATACCGTCCCTTCATGAGTTCCAGCACCTCTTCTCTGCCGATATTGCTGTTTTTCATTTCATTTTCAATTACGATCTCATGGATCGGCACATTTCGCGCCTCTGCCATCTCCCGAAGCTGTCTGCAGCTATGATACATCCTTCTCCCTCCAATCGCCTCTACAGCATAATGAATTTCACAGAATAAATATTGGGATTGCTTTCAATCTTACGCAGAACGTCCTCTTCGACCACATCGTCCACCTCGATGACACAGGTGGCCTCTTCGCTCCTGTTTTTCCGGCTGACCTTCATCGTGGCGATATTGATGCCGCCTTCCGCGAGGACCGTGGTAATATGGCTGATAACGCCCCGGGTATCCTTCTGGCGGATGAAGATGGTCGGCAGATTTCCCGACAGCTCCACCTCGTAGCCGTCGATCCTGCTGATCATCACCGCTCCTCCTCCCAGAGAAGACCCGTCGACCTTGCACAATAGCTTGTCGTTCTTATAAAAGGAGATCCTGACCGAATTTTCATGGATGCTCTGCAACTCCTCTTCATGAAATTCATAGCCGATCCCCAACCGGTCCGCAATCTCGTAAGCGTCGACGATCGCCTCGTCGTCCTCCCGTATTCCCAGGACTCCCGCCAGCAGCGCTTTGTCCGTCCCATGCCCCTTTCCCGTCTTGGCAAAGGAGCCGTGAAGCCCGAAGGATACAAAATCAAATTCGCCCGGCAGCTTGGCCGCGATCCTTGCCAGCCTGGCGGCTCCCGCCGTATGGGAGCTGGAAGGGCCTATCATGACCGGCCCAGCCACCTGAAAAATACTGACGCTCATTTTCACCACTCCAATCAATCATCATTTTGATCATTATACCATCTTACTTATTGTTCCAAAATATTTGAGCAGATACGGATTAATTTTTATTTTACTTACAACAATCAACAAATTATGTCTTTTTAGAAAGGTAAAATATCACCAAACGTTTCGGCGATGTTGAGAGGTGTAAGAATGGCGCTGAATGAAAACATAAAGAAATTTAGAAAAGAAGCGGGACTGACCCAGAAAACACTGGCGGTCAAATCGGGACTGAGCTTCAGCATGATCAGCAAGCTGGAAAGCGGAGAGCAGTCCAATCCCTCCTTTGAAACGATACGGAAAATTGCCGCTGTGCTGAAAGTCGCTCCGGGAGAACTTCTAAATGCAAGCCTGTCGGTGGAGGAACAGATCGACGAATACATGGAATACAAGAGGGGCCTGGGGAAAAGTACCGCCGCGCCCGCTTTCCCTTCCGAACACTCCGGCTCACCGGACCATAACGGGCCCTGGACGGACTTGAACTTCCGAAAGAGACTCCAGGGGATCAACCATATCCCCGAGCCGTCCGGTTACGATGGAAATGAAGTTTCGGATTATCCCGAGATGCGGCCGGAGATGAAGAAGCTTTTCTACGCGTTGAAAAATGCCACAAAGGACGAAATCAATCAGGTTACAAGATTGGTCGAAACCTTCAGGAGGGTTTGAGCGGGGATTTTATCTGTCGTTTCGGCCCAGATAATCCGCCATAAACCGTTCGTCTTCCTTCTCCAGGTCTCGTTCACCGGCCAGGGATTCCAGATGATGCGTAAATTCATGCTTCAGCGTATGGGCGAGCTCCCGTTTCAGGCCGGCCCTGCTCAGATGGCCGAACACGCGCTCAAAAGAGCCGTAATAGATGACGATATATCTTCCCATGCCTCCGCCGCAATGATATTCTCCCATCGTGTAAAGATCCTCGTTTCGGCCCATGGGGTTCAATTTCATCTCAGGCAGCAAAAGAATTCCGCCGTTCAGTTCTTTATAGAACTCCTGCGGCAGTTCGGAGGCAATCTCATCCAAAATGATTTCCACTTCTTCGATTGGCAGCATAGCTGTACTCCTGTCTTTTATTGATCAGTATACTCTTATCATACCCTTTCAGGCACGATAATTCAATTGTCTTTCTACCGATATGATGTTAAAATAAATATCAGTGCTTCCGCGCACACAGCGTTATTTTCAGCATGGCAGCCGTCGCGCTGCCTGTTTATCGGATAAAGAGCAAGGAAAAAAGAATGAGATTTTTAGGCAACAAAGAATCAATCACACCGGAAATTTCCAATTTATTAAACGAAAAGGGCCTGTTGGGCCGAAATCTGACCCTGTTCGATGCCTTTTGCGGTACCGGCTCTGTTTCCGATGCGCTGAAAGATTCCTTTCACATCGTTGCAAACGACATCCTGAGCTGGTGTGTCACCTATACGAGGGGCCGCATCTGCGCAAAGGATTGCAGCTTTGCAGGACTCGGTTTCGATCCCTTCGAGTATCTGAACGGAAACGACGATAGGCTGGAAGGTTTCTTCTATTTGAACTATTCGCCGGGAGGCTCCCAGCGGATGTATTTTTCTGCCGGAAACGCAGGACGGATCGACTATTTCAGGGCGAAGATCGAAGAATGGAAGACCGGCGGTCTGCTGTCCGATGATGAATATGCCTACCTCCTAGCCTGCCTGGTCGAATCCCTTTCGGATGTGGCGAACACGGCGGGAGTTTACGGCGCTTTTCTGAAGGACTGGGACCCCCGCGCCAATAAGCCCATTACGTTCAACAGGGTCGATTCGAAAGAAAGCGGTCATGGGGAACTGAAGTTTTTCAATGAGAAGATCGAAAACGTCATTTCGGAAATTGAATGCGACGTTCTTTACTTGGACCCGCCGTACACCCAGAACCAGTACGGGACGCAGTATCATATTCTTGAGACGCTGATCCTGAACGACAGTCCGAGCATAAGCCCCATCACCGGCTCCAGAAGCACAGCACCGATGCGCTCCGACTGGTCGAAGGAATATAAGGCTCATATCCTGTTTGATCAGGTTGTGGCAAAGACGAAGGCCCGCTACATCCTGTTCAGCTACAACAGCGACGGCCTGATGTCGAAGGACTTTATCGAAGCGAGCCTCAAACGCTACGGCAAGCCGGATACATATCTATGCAAGAAAATCTCATATAAGAAATACAGAAATTTTAAGACCAAAGGCGACAAGGAGCATTTCGAATACCTGTTTTTTGTCGAGAAAAAACACCCCGACGACGTTTTCTATGAGTCTCCCCTGAACTACATCGGCAGCAAGTCGAAAATGATCGGCGAGATCAAGAAAAACCTGCCGGACGGCTTCGATACGTTTCTCGACGTGTTCGGCGGCGGTTTCAACGTCGGCGTCAACATTCAGGCAAACCGGGTGATCTATAACGATATCAACTGTTATGTAAAGCAGCTTGTGGAATCGTTCAAAGAGAACGACACCTACAGCTACCTTTTATATACCCGTCAGATGACGAAGAAATTTGGGCTGGAAATCGCCAATTCGGAGAGTTACCTGAAAGCCCGGCAGCATTACAATTCTCTGCCCCTGGAAAAGCGTGACCCCAGGCTGCTCTACACCATCATCCTGTACGGCTATCAGCAGCAGATCCGCTTTAACAGCGACCACAATTTCAACAATCCGGTGGGCATGCGATGGTTTAACGATAAGGTGCTCGAAAAGATGATCAGCTTTTCAAGGATACTGAAGGATAGAAGCTTCCGCTTTGAATGCCGCGACTTTATGGATTTTTCAGGCGACGTCGGCCAGGGAACCTTTGTTTATATGGATCCGCCCTACCGGCTGACCCGGGGCTCTTACAACGATGGAAAAAGAGGGTTCGAGGGCTGGACGAAGGACCATGAGCAGAAGCTCTTTGCGTTTGCCGATCGGCTTTCCGCAGCCGGCATCCGCTTTATGATCTCCTATGTTCTGGAACATAACGAGAAGATCAATGATTCTCTGGAAACCTGGATCCGCGAGAGAGGTTACCGGCTCATCAGCTTGGCCCCCATTCCGGGAAGAAAACGAAAGGAAATCCTGGTCGTAAATTATGACGAAGAGGACTGTACCGCATTTCACAATTAAAAGAAGAGCGCAAAAGGGAGGCTACCTCTATTCCGATATCCTCACCCCGGAGATTCTGAGAGACGTTTGCCTGCGGGTGACCGGCTGTGACGAATACACTTGTGAATTCATCGACGGCGGGTACAACAAAGGGCGGTTGGCGATCCTGGAATACCAGGGGACCATAACGTACGTCTCTTTTTCTGAGGCGGGGAAAATAGAGGGCCGGAATTCGTTTTTCCAGAGCCTGACCACCGCACTCGTCGGCTATTACCGGGAAGAGCGGGAACAAAAAAGAATCTGCTTCTACTTCCTTCCGCTTGAAGGCAACGTGGAAGGCCCCTACTTCCGATTCATGTACCGCGTCATGGCAACGGCCGGGGTGGAATTCCTGAACGATGACGATTTTTTGAAACAGAAAATCTATCCCTTTATTACGACAGACGATCTGATTGCGGCCCGTCACAGCAACCGGAGCAGTAACCGGGGCAACAACTCCACCTATATCACGAAAGGCTCCAGCGGCGTACCCCAAATTTACGGCAAAACATACGGAGCGAGCAAAAAGGAGGCAGCCCTCCTCTGCATCGTCCTCTCCCACCTGACGCCGTCCAGGGTTGAACTATACGAAATCTGCGAGCAGGACCTGTCCGAGCTTCCGAAACCGGACCTGGAAGTCATCCGGAAGCTGAGCAACGTCGAGATCATCCCGACCAGCTTGAGCATGGAGCGCGTTTCCTTTGAACGGGACGACAAGCTGCGGTCTGCCAGATTTATCTACAATCTCCTTGCAAAGCTGGGACCAAAGAAATGCGCCTTATGCGGCTGCGAAATTCCCGAGCTGATCAACGGAGCCCACATCTGGCCCGTGGCGGACATCAAGCGCCAGCCTGCGCTCGATACGGCGCTGAAGCTGGAATACGCCCTCGACGGCGACAATGGCCTCTGGCTCTGCGAAAATCACCACAAGCTGTTTGACGAAGGCTTTCTGCTGATCGACCGGTCGGGCAAGATCGAATGCCGCTCCGATCTGGAAGAAAAGACAAAGGAGTACATCACAGCGATCACACCGGTCACCCACCTTGACCCTGGGATTCTCACGCCCCGCTTTGATGATTACTTGCAGAAGAGATATGAAATTAAATAGGTCTACGCACAAAACCTGCAAACAAAGACAGCGCTTATCGACAGATAAGCGCTGTCTTTGTTTCAAAACGATTCATCCGATGAGGTTAATTATTTAGCACACGAAAAAGCCAATCCAAAACATGCCTGATTCCCAATCAACAAAATTATTGCAAAATAATGAATATATACCTATTACAAGGAGGAGTTTTCGTGAGTCAAAGAAACAAACCGTACAAGTTTACCTGGGAAGGACTTGGAAACATTGACGAGGGCAGAAAAAGCTTAGGACCGGACATGCCGGTGCTTATCTATCGTCTGTTTCAATATACCCTGAAGGATGTTTTGGTCCGCGAATACGATGAAGAAACCGCCGCTCGCCTATTCCGTGCCGCCGGGTATCTTGCAGGCACAGAGCTGTCGGAGAATATGCTGGATCTTTCCGGAGATTTTGACTTCTTTATCGCCAACCTGACAAACAAACTGAAAGAACTGAAAATAGGCATTCTGCGCATTGAGAAAGTGGACCCGATTTCGCTTTCCTTCACCCTGACGGTCTCGGAGGATCTGGACTGCTCCGGCCTGCCCGTCTCCGGAGAGTCAGTGTGCGACTATGACGAAGGCTTTATTGCAGGCATCCTGGAGGCTTACACCGGAAGGCCGTTTCATGTCAAAGAAATAGACTGCTGGTCAACCGGAGACAGAACCTGCCGCTTTGCGGCCGAGGGCCGGTAAAGAGTCGAAAAGCTGCATGAAACGGAATACACGGGGGAAAGGAGGCAGGAGATGGATTATGAAGATAAAAAAATGATTACGGCACTTCAGGATATATTGGATAAGATCCTGTCCGGAAATCAATGCAGTACGATGAAAGTCTCTTCTCCTGCGCCGGAGTGGCAGAAGCTGATCGACCAAATGAACCAATTGGTTCAAAACCTGAATGAAATGAACCGCCTGGCACTCGACCTGTCGGAAGGAAAGCTGGAATGCCCAGTTCCTCCGCGTCACAACTATCTCGCCGGCCCGCTCAAGCAGTTGCACTCCCAATTGTCGATTATGACCCAGAGCGGCAGCCAACTGCAAGCCGGCTATGTCATCAGCAAGCTGGAAGGAACCGGGGAGCTGTTTTATATGTTCAATGGGCTCATTGATCAGGTGGCGGCCGCCTCCATGAAGGAAATGGAGAACACGGCCCGCAATATGCCCCGGCCCGTCACCAGTTGGCGCTACCACCAGATTCTCCGGGCGCTGGACCTTCTTCATATCTCAGTACTGGAGGTTGACTGCAGCGGATCTGTGGTGTATGCCAACCAACCCGCCAAACAGATGCTGGGCAATATCGAATATCTTCTTCCCGAGCAGGTTCAGGGCAACGCTCTATTGGAATTGATTGCGGAGTTAGGCAATCAAGAGGAGGACTTTCCCATTTTTCGAGAAGCCTATGATTGCTGCGGCAGCGCGTGGTATCGAATCATGGTCAACCGATTCTTCCTTCCCAACAATCAAATGTTCTACCTGTATGTCATAGAGGATATCAGCGACTGGAAAATAAGCGAGCATCAGTTGAAGCTATCCGCCGCAACAGATGAGATGACAGGCGCCTGCAACCGCAAATCCGGGTTGGATGCGCTGGAGAAGCTTTTGAGTAGTGGTGAACCTGTAAAATCGAATTGTCTGGCCTTTATCGATATTGATGGTTTGAAGGCTGTCAACGACAAATATGGCCACAAAGAAGGCGATTATGCCATCAAGAGCATTGCAAAGGTGCTTTTGTCCTTCGCGCGCAGTTCGGACGTCGTTTGCAGGTATGGAGGAGATGAGTTTTTCATTATCTTTAAAAGGTGCACCGAGGCTTCGGCTGAAAAAATCATCATCAGAATGTGCGATGAGCTGAAAAAGCTGAACTGTAAAGCCTCGAAGCCCTATATGCTATCCTTCAGCTATGGCATAGCCCCCTTTTCGACTGGCTTCGGCTCTAATGATAAGATGACGGATCTGCTGCTCGAAGCAGATCAGAAAATGTATCAATATAAAAAAAGAAGCAAGCAATGCAAAGAGTAGGAGTAGAGTAGTATGCATCAGGAAATGATCGATATCAATTTGGATAAATGTGTGGGATGTAACCGCTGCATCCGGGAATGCCCGCTGGAGGAGGTAAATTATGTCTGCCTGGATGCCCTTTCCTCAAAGGTGCATCTGGATTCTGAAAAGTGCATCCACTGTGGTTCATGCCTGAAGGTCTGCTACCACGCTTCACGAATTTTTCGGGACGATACGGAAGCTGTCCTGCAGCATATCCGCTCTGGAGAAAAATTCACCGTACTGGCAGCGCCGGCGCTGCGGACCAATTTTGCGGACAACTGGCCTCGGATTCTGGCGGCATTCCGGCAATTGGGCGCAGACGGCATCCGTTCTATGCCTTGTCAAGTAGCTCAGAGAACAGATGCGCAATAACAATAAGTTGATTTTTCTTTCTCCTTGCGTTTCCAAATCGTATGAATTCAAAGATACCGGAGTAGACATTTTCAATTTGACCTTTCAGAGCCTCAAGGAACTGATCGCCGCAAACCAACTGACTCTGCCGAACGAAGACGGTCAATACGATCAGGCAGAGGCCGGACTCGGGCGTATTTTCAGCCGCCCGGGCGGTCTGATGGAAAACATGGAGTTTTACCTTGGCCGCAGTCTGACAATCGGTCGGGTGGAAGGCAGCCATAAGGTGTACGGTTATCTGAACGAGATACGGGATAATAACAGGGAAATGCTGTTATCGTTTAATGCCGCCATTGAGGCAGCTCA
>CAMJRV010000079.1 GCA_946408315.1 uncultured Bacillota bacterium
CGCCAGAATGACAAGTCCTTCCGCCGACGTTTCCAAAGCCCGGAGGTAAATCTCTTTTTCATAATCGCCGGGAATTGCAATATCCAGCTTGGTCTTTCTTTCCCGGATGGCCTGCAGGATGCCTTTTACGCCGACTTCAAGCAGCCACCTGTAGCCGGCGGTCACCTCGCCGAAGCCCCTGCTGCCTTTGCTGTCTACGAGGATGGCCCCGTTATCCTGCAGCAGCTTGACGTCGCCGGGAATCTGCCGCTTCCACATTTCTCTGGTGGAACGTCCGAACCAGTAAGGCTGGATCACGTCCAAAAATATCTCACGGTCTTCCTCTCTCAGAATAAATGGATCACATGGCCGGGTGCTGATAGTGTCCAGCTCTTCCGCCAGAACAGAACAGCTGCCGTCGGCGCTGATGATACCGGGTCTTATCTTGCTGCCGCTGCTTCCGACGATCAGTTCTCCCTCATTGATAAATACTGTTTTTTCCGCACATTGTTTGCGAAACGCGTGGGCTTTGCAAAGGGATACGGGAAGTCCCGCCGCCTCCTGAAATCCTTCCGTCAATATCCGGGCCGGTTCCAAATCGACCTCGGGCCGGGCGGAAAGCAGTTTTTCCTTCAGCATTTTTACTCTTTCTGTAACCATTTGAATACCTCATAACTGGATCAGTCTTTCCCATACGAATAGCTTCTTTACAATTACATTATACTCAGCCAATACCTGTTTGCCAACTGGACGAAGACCATAATCAGCGAGTTAGAAGCATTTTGAATCCGGGTATGGTATAATATAGATATTAAAGGCGATTACTGTTCACAGCCACTAGAGCCGTGCTATGGCATTTGCGAGGGAGACCTGAAACCTTGTACCGAGCTTATGCGGAGCTTCCGCGCAGCATACAAGCGAGGGAGGCTCCGTGCAAATACCATAGCACGGCATCATCTGTGAGCAGTAACCACGGGTTCAACGGGCAAGGAGGCTTTTATGGATTTTGATTATTCCTATCTGGATTACGCTTTTAAAAATGGGCGGGTAATCACAGTAAATCCAAAGGATGAGATCGCAGAAGCGGTTGGCGTGAAGGGAAATAAAATCGTTTATGTGGGCGATAACGCAGGCATTGACAAGATCCTTGATGAGCATACAACCGTAATTGATTTAAAGGGCGCGACGCTGATGCCCGGATTGAATGACAGCCACTATCACCCCATCTTGTCGGGGCTTTTGGGGAAAGAGCCCGATGCGGCCATGATCGACGTTTTTTATGAAAACTGCAAATCCCTGGCAGACATGCTTTCCATACTGAAAAAAGCAGTATCTTTGAAAAAGCCGGGGGAATGGATTTCCATGATGGGGTATGAACCGACACTTTTTCCGGAAAAGCGCCATCCGACCATAGCGGAGCTCGATGAGATCGCGCCGGATAATCCGGTCCACTGCATGCACGGCGGCGGGCATATCTGCATGTACAATTCAAAAGCCCTTGCATACCTCGGCGTTTACGAGGCCGAAGATGCGAACCAATATCCTTCCGACGAGGTGGAGGTTATCGGCGGCAAATTGACCGGAATGGTCCGGGGTCATACGCACTTCAATCTTTGGAAGGAAGTGGGTTATACCCAGGAACAGCAGACGGCCGCCGCGATGAAGGCCCACCGGCATTGCCTGGAAAACGGGATTACCTCCATCAGCGACTGCGGAGAATGTGACGCTCCGTCCTACCATATCATGCAGAAACTCTGCAGGGAGGGTACGTTTAAAGTTCGTTCCTACATGATGCTCCACAGTATTTTCGGCAAGCCTTTTTCCAAAGAGGACAACGAGCATTGGCTGAAACTGGGGCTTATGAGCGGACTGGGCGATGAACATTTCAGGATCGGAACCTGCAAGTTCATGATAGACGGCGGATCGGGAGGCCCGTCCTGCGCTACCAGAGAACCGTATTCCCATGATCCGGATCTTCCCAGAGAAAAAGGCTGGGAGCGGGAAGAGGCCGCGGAGTACATAAAAATGATTAACGATGCGGAATGCCAGGCCTCGGCTCACGCTATCGGCGATCTTGCAGTGGAATTCATGGTGGAAGGATATGAGAAAGCGTTCGCTGACAACCCCAGGCCAGATCTCCGCCACAGGATTGAGCACTGCACCATCGTAGATCAGGATTTGGTGGAGCGGATGGCGAAGATGAACGTTTGCCCCAGCGTGAATATCTCTTCAATTCAGAAATTGGGAAAAGTGTTTAAGGAATTCTACGGGGAAGAACGCAACCGGTATATCTGCGCGATCCGCAGCATGCTGGACGCAGGCGTCGTATGCTCTCTGCACAGCGATACCCCCTCCTATCCGGCGGGGTTGAATGTGATCGATGCGGCTGTAAACCGGTATGACCGGGAGGCGGGTGAGCAATGTGACAGGACCCAGGCTGTTTCCGTGCTGTCGGCGATCCGTTGTGCGACGATCAACGGCGCGTATGCGACCTATGAGGAGAAGATCAAAGGGAGCATCGAACCGGGCAAACTGGCGGATCTGATCGTGCTGTCGGACGATATCCTGGCGGTCGATCCTATGGATATATACCGTTTGAACGTAACTCTCACGATGATCGATGGGGAAATCGTTTATGAAAGAGCTGGTACGAACTCCTGACCAAAAGAGTTCGCACCTTATCTTTGGGAAAACATATGGTTCAGCACCCCTTGCGCAAGGTAATCGCCCGAGCTTTCGGACTGGCTGATAAGCGTACTGAAGATATCCAGGTTTCTGGCATAATCCTCTGTCAAAAACATGGTGGTTTCATCAAGTGTGCTGCGGAGGTTGTTATACAGTATGGTCCTCCATTCGTCCTGATCCCAGTAAGGAGTGATCGCAGCAAGCGAGGCTGCTATGTTGTCGGCATTTTGATACAGCTGCCTGGTAATCAGGTCTACTTGTTCTACATTGCCCGTCAATTGGGCTGTAATCAAAGAATCGATCAGGTCGATATACGCATTTAATGCCAGCTGCAGCTCATTCACCGCAGGAGTATCCCCAAAGACTTGTTTCAGGTTGTTGATAAAGTCAGTCACGACCCGCTGTAAGCGGGCATAAACTTCGTCTTCGTTTCCGACGCTTTGATACCTGCTCAGCATAAAGGCCCGGACCCAGTTGGTAAGGTCAAACCAAAACATCATGATATCAAAGATCAGATTCATTTCCTCATAGGTTACACACCTCTGGTCCTCCAGAGGCGGGAGGTTATCCTCAATCTGCACGCCGGACGTAATGTAGTCATACAACCCCTGTGCGAAAGTGTCGCCCATTGTGTTGGACAGAGCCATAAGCCGGTCGAAATATTCAATATCCATCCTGTAATCTTCTGATGCAAACAGATTTGCCGCTTGCACGGTATCCTGCAGGAATATCGTCAGAAGGTTTCGCCATTCCGTTTCGTCAAAGTACGGGTTAATGGATGCTAAAAAAACCGCTGTTTCATCAGCGTTCTGTAATAAGCGGTCTATACTCTGCCTGGCCGTATCAAAGTCTCCCTCAATCTGGGCTGAAATAAGTTCCCGAAGTCCGATTGAAAACTGATTGAGCAGCTGAGAATACCTGTCTGAAGTACTGCGGCTGAAATGGATGCGCAGCATATTCCCAAAATCCAGGTTTTCAATATATAACCTCTCAAACGATACGTCTGCCGTTCCTATTCCCAAATATCTGCTGATGACATAAATTCGCATCCAGGTCATCAGACGTCTCCAAAAGATACGCATATTAAAGATTAAATTCATCTGACTGTATGTGATGCATTGCTCGTTAAATCTGTTTTTCATCATGATCAATGCTCCTTACAGCCGCTGTGAAAGCGGTTCGGTAATGTCCGCAAACGGGAGATTGAAAAATTGAGTGATGGACAGCGCTAAATTTCTTGCGATCGTATCGATATTTTCCTTCATCCACATCTCATCTTCAGGATTTCCCCGGTAGCCCAGTTCAACCACAACAGCCGGGGCGTTCGTGTCCCGGAGCTCTCTTGTATCGGCCGGAATGATCCTTACGAAATTTGGATCAGGGTAGATACCCCTTAAATTTTCTGTAATATAGTAAACCGCTCTTTCACCGCCGACAGGGGTATAGGCATAATGATATACGTTTATGCCTTGCAAAGGAGGCTCTGTCCCCTCCGGAGAATCGCCGGAACGAAGCGCCAGATACAGACCGGGCCTTTGCTCGTCGACACGGGCAATGATGTCATCGAGAGAATCTCCTGGATTGCTTCTTGCGATGTCGAAGCCGTTCAATCTTAAATAAGGTATCATGGCGTCGACGATGAGATTCATGTAGTATTCCTCATTGCCGCCTGTTACATATTCATTTTCTTGGGTCGAGGGGTTTAAAAAGATTGCAGGCAATTTAAATACCTCCTTTCATTCCTGATTTCCGATATTTAAAAATATATATCCCTACCCATATATATTCGTATTTTAACGGATTATACCCATTTCCTGCCCCCGCCGGTGGGAGCGCAGGAGCGCCGCGCTCCCGAGGACGCTGACCAGGCAGATGGCCGCACAGGAAACCCACGCGGCCGTCCATAAGCCTTTTACACCAAACGCTACCCCGAAGACCAGAGGGCCCACAGGCATTCCAATATCGGCAATCCCCCCGATAAAACCGGTTGCGTACTCCGCTTTTCCGCTGTCCATCAGCTCCGGCAGGATGCAGTAAAACGATCCCAGACCCCAGGCGCCTGCAAAGGAAAGCAGGAGCACGGAGGCGTAGAAGACAGGGAAACTGCCTCCATCGATGACAAACATGAGCAGGATGGAGAGGACTGTAAGCAGGGGGCCGCAGGCAAAGACGAGCAGCCTGGCAGTCGCCGGATTCTTTGACTTTCCGGCGAAATAGTCGGAGCTTTTCCCGGAGATCACGCAGGCCAGAAAAATTCCAACGGACAGGGAAGACATCACCAGCCCGACGGTCCCCGCATCATATTGAAGGAAGCTGCCGTAAAGGGGAAGATCTACGGACAGCACCTGAACCATCCACACGGTGGAAAGCAGGCAGAGCACAAGCAGCCATGTCTGCAGGGAACCGGCCACAGCCTGGAAGGTCTTTTCCCGGCACGGTGCGATGTCCGTTCCCGTGCTGACATCCATTCCCGTGCTGGCGTCCATTCTCGCGCTGACGTCTTCCTCATTGCTGCAGGGCCTCCCCGGCAGCGGTTCTTTCTTTTCTTTTACGGTGAAAAACCAGAGGGCGGAGGGAATCAGCGCCATCAATGCGATCACGTAGAAGGACTCCTTCCACCCGGAGGCGGCGATGGTAAAGCCCGCCGCCGTGGCGCCAAGGCCGGAGCCGCCGTAAAAGATGCCGTTGAAAACGGCGGTGGCCGTCCCCACATTGCCCTTGTCCATCCAGCTCATGATGGTGATGAGAAATACGGGGAAAAGGATGGAGCTGAATCCCTGAATGATTTTAAGGATCAGCACCATTCCGGCGCTGACGGCGTATGGCATGATGATTTGAGGCACTATCATGGCCGTCATCGCGCAAAGGAAAATCTTTTTCAGGCCCAACCGCCGATAGACGGGACCTGAAATCAACATCGCGATCATAATGGCGACAGATTTGACAGTATCCGTAAACAGCAGAAATTCCTGCGTGGTATGCAGCTTCACAGCATACTCTTCCACCACCATCGTAAACTGCGGGAAGCTTGCCGTCATGGAAACGCCGGTAAGGGCGCTGATGAACGCCACATACCAGCCGTACAAATCCTGGCGCTTTATGGGGTTTGCGCCCCTCGCGGCACCCATGGCCTTCATGGCCCTCACGGTTCCATAATCCTGCCGCGTTCTTTTAAAACGCGGAGCACCTGATCCTGGGGCAGGGCGAATACTTTGTTACCCTCGATCCCGTCCATCGTCTCCCCGGCAAACAAGGCGTTGAGGATCGCTTCCTCGACGGCTTCCGCCACGGCCTTGTATAGGGGGTCCATCATCTCGTCGCTGAGGATTTCGATCGTTGTTTTTGTCGTCGTAAAAGCATTCTCGTTGGCGGTGGAAAAGGCGAGGAAAATATCGCCCGAACCGTTCTCATAGCCGGACCCCAGCTTGCCGATCCCGATGGGGACTCGCTTGCATAGTTTCCCCAGTTGAATTGTCGACAGGGGAGCGTCCGTTGCAACCACCACGATGATGGACCCCGTTCCCGACTTTGGAGTCAGGGAAGGCAGGACAGGATCCGCGCCAGTTATTTTATCTGCCATCGGAATGCCCTGAATCTCGAAAAGCTTGCCGACGCCATGGTTTGCCTGCAGCAGAACGCCGACCGTATATCCTCCTTCTTTCTCGGACAGCACCCTGGAAGCAGTACCGGTTCCGCCCTTAAAATCATGGCAGACCATACCGGTTCCGCCGCCGACATTTCCTTCGGCGACAGGCCCCGGCTTTGCGCTTTCCAGGGCTTCCAGCACGTGCTCTTCTTTTATGTGAAATCCGTTGATGTCATTCAGGATTCCGTCCCAGGTCTCGCCGACGACGGGATAAAAATATCCCGAACCTGGTATGGGCTGACCGTCGACGACAAGAGGGAAGTACAGCTTGTTTTGAATCATCCACTTTGCCGTGGTATCCCGCACGATTCCTACGCTGTTCGTATTGGTGATCATAACCGGTCCGTGCAAAAAGCCCGAGTCGTCGATCCAGTGAGTTCCGGTCAGCTCCCCGTTGCCGTTGAGATCGTGCCGCCCGGCGAAAACAGCGCTTCTTTTCCTGCCCCTCGGCAAAATGGCCGTTACTCCCGTTCTGGCAAAATGGGAGCCGTCTCCGTGGTAATCCTTCTGCTCCCCATAGATAAGGGTTGAAAATCCCACTTCGATACCGGACACATCCGTTATGGCGTTAAACTTTCCCGGGGTTCCGGGGAGTAAGATCCCCGCTTCTCTCGCTCTTTTTTTACTCATTTCTATCGCCTCTTTCTAATATAATTTGTCGAGCATTTCCTTTGGATACTCTTTGCCTTCTTTTTTGTATGCGATCGCTTCCAGCAAGTGATTAAACCGCTCTTTCGTCACCGGGTAGATGGTGATAAAGATTGTCCCTACGATGATCAGCAGCCCCGGCACCAGCGTATTCACGGTTACAATGCCTTGCATTGCATGCTCTGTCTGAATTTCCGCCGTACCATCATAGCCCACCAGAGTAAGAAGCCCGCCGGTCACGTACATGCCGATTGCAGAACCGAATTTCTGCATGAAGGAGGAGAAACCGGTAATGGCGCCTTCTCTTCTCTTGTCGTTTACATACTCATCCAGCTCGACGCAGTCGTACATCATGGAATAGCCTACGGACCAGTAGCATACGTTGCCGATGTTATAGAAGGCGGTGAAAACGAGCAGATGTGTAAAGTTGGGAATCCCGTAAAGGAAGTAAAACAGGCAGCCCGCTATGCAGATTATATTCAGTGAAATCATCGACTGCTTTTTGCCGAAGCGGTTGCTTATGATGTTGCAGACGGGGACGAAGGAAATGGTGAGGACGGAATAAATCGTCCAGTACAGCGCCTGTTTTGCAGGGCTCAGTCCCAGATTGGTGTCCATAATATATACGAACGCCGCCGAGGCGATTGCGAAGGCAATATTATACACAAAAGTCATCATTAAAAATCTTTTGAAGGCTTTCAGCTTGAAAAGCTCTATATAATTGGCCAGCAGCTTTGCATTGCCCTCAACCTTGTAGTCCGTTTTGTCGATGAACTCCTTGCCCTTTGTCGCTTTCCAGCAGATCAGGCCGCCTGCCAGCCCGAACAAGCCGAACAGGATTGCGGAAATAAACCAGGATTGAGACTCGGTTCCGCCGCTTGCCGTCACTCTGTCTAAGACCAGCATCGGACCGGCGCTCACAAGCCATACCGCGACGTAGATGCCGACGCCGGCGAAGCCTCTCAGCGTCGTCCTGTCGTTAAAATCCTGTGTAAGCTCCGCGCCCAGCGCAAAGAACGGAATCACGTATGTCTTATAACTGGTCCAATACAGAATGCCGATCACCACGTAATACAGGAAAGCGAGCGGACGGCTGAATTCCACCGTGCTGAAAAGTAAAACGGTACACAGGAATAAAGGGAAAATACCGGAGAGCATAAACGGGCGTCTGCGCCCATATTTGGACTTGCAGTTATCGGATAAATAGCCGATGATCGGGTCGGTTACGGCATCCCACAGAACGACGACCAAAGCGATTACGCCGCCGTACATGGCGGGCAGGCCGACAACATCTGTTACAAAATACAGAAAATAGATGTAGAATAAATTGAAGGGTACGGAATCAGTCAGCTGGCCGCAGGCGTATGCCAATTTTAACAGTACGCTTGTTTTTTTTGCTGTGTCTTCAGCCATGGTATTTCTCCTTTCAAACTTTCATGCAAACAATAACGGAAAAGCCTTTCTTAACGGCAATGCAAAAAGGATAACGCAAATGCCATGCCATCCTGAAAACGTTGCAAATGAAGGATTTTGTCAGCATGGAAAACAAAAATATGTCGGGTTTCTTTACACTTTCTTTTTGTTACAAGCGGCCAGGATTGAAAGGGATTGAGTTATGCCGTCTATTGAAAAGTGTCGGTATTCTTTACTGTGTAAGAAAACCCGACAATCAGCATGAGTCTGGTGAGGTTTTCGGAATCATGAATTTTTTTTATCGATATGATATAATAATAAAATTGGGGGGCGATTCAATGAGAGATA
>CAMJRV010000080.1 GCA_946408315.1 uncultured Bacillota bacterium
CTCGTATATGCTCAGGCCGAAGACAACAGAAAGTTTTTCCTGAAACAGGCTTCGGATTATAAAGAGTTGCCGGAGCTGACAGGAAAGCATAAACTGATCTTATTGGTATTTTTGTTTGCTTTCCTCATCATGATCTGGGGTGTGCTCCCCTGGGAAGATCTCGGGATTACGATCTGGCCTACGATGTGGTGGTGGTTCGGCGAGCTTTCCGGAGTCTTCCTTGCGGCTTCCATCATCATCGCCTTCATCGCAAAGATCGGCGAAGAGGAGTTTCTTGATACTTTTATCAATGGAGCAAAGGATCTGCTCAGCGTTGCCATCATCATCGGTGTTGCAAGAGGCGTCGCAATTATCATGAATGACGCGATGATTACGGATACCATACTGCATACCGGCGAGAATCTGCTGGCAAACACCTCGTCGGCGGTGTTCTCTGCCGCTTCCTACATCATTTATTTGATCCTTTCATTCTTCATCCCGTCCAGTTCAGGCCTGGCGACCCTTTCGATGGGCATCATGGCTCCGCTGGCGGATTTTGCAGACGTACACAGGGAGATCGTTGTCATTGCTTATGCGGCGGCGAATTCCATGATCGCCTTGATCGCACCGACCTGCGGCCTTCTGATGGGGGTTCTTGCGATGACGAGAACTTCTTTCGGCACCTGGATCAAGTTTGTATGGAAGTTTCTCCTATTTATTGCATTGGCAACGGTTTTAGTTCTGGTGGCCGCTACGATAGTTGGCGCTTGATAAGGAAACGAGGAATTTATGGAAAACAGCGTACTTCGGAATATTGAACCGAAAGAAGTATTCCGATATTTTGAAGATTTAACCCAAATACCCAGAGAGTCCGGCAAAGAAAGACAGGTGACGGATTATCTGATTGCGTTCGCCGAGAACCATGGGTTGGAATGGTTCCGGGACGAGGCGCTCAACGTTCTGATCACGAAAAAAGCCTCCCCCGGATATGAGGACCGCCCCGGCGTCATCCTGCAGGGACACACGGATATGGTCTGTGAGAAAAATGAAAATACAGCTCATGACTTTGATAAGGATCTGATCACGCTTGTCCTGGACGGGGATAAAATAACGGCTGCAGATACAACGTTAGGGGCGGATGACGGCATAGGCATCGCGCTTGCCCTGGCCCTTTTAGCCGACGAAAATGCAGCGCATCCTTTTTTAGAAGTCTTATGTACCAGCGATGAAGAGCGCGGAATGTATGGCGCGGAAGCCTTTGACACCAGCCTGCTGAAAGGCCGTATTTTAATTAACCTTGACTCGAACGAAGAAGATATTTTCACGGTCGGATGTGCCGGCGGTCCGGGTGTCCGCACGGAAATTCCCATCATCAGAGAAGAAGCCGCTCCGGGATGGACAGCGTTGCACATTAAAATTTCCGGCCTAATCGGCGGACATTCCGGGGAAGATATCCATCTCGGCAGAGCCAACTCAATCAAACTGATGGCCCGTGTATTGCTCGCTATTGACAGGGAAACCGACTTTCGTCTTTCGGATCTGCGCGGAGGCTTGAAATATAACGCAATTCCGCGGGAGGCCAATGCGGTGATTATGATTCCGGAGTCCCGCCTGAAAAAAGTAAAATCAGCGATAACGGATATGGAAGGCGAATTGAGAAATGAGTACCGCGTCAACGATCCCGAAATAACGGTTACGTTTGAAGCTTCTGATCCGATTGCCGAAATAAAACCGATGTCCAAATTATCGACACAGTCGGTTGTGAACTACATCTATTTTGCCGAAACCGGCGTTATCCGCATGGACATGGAGTTCAGGGACACCGTTGAGAGCTCCGTCAGCCTCGGAGTCGTTCGTACGGAAGAAGAGAAAGCAATTCTCCAGACATTGACGAGAAGCTCTTTGAAAAGTATGTATATGGAAATGTACTACAAAATTCTTCGGTTGGCGGAACAGGTCGGCGGGAGGACCGAACTCATGTCGAACTGCCCGGAATGGGAATACAATCCCGATTCTCATATAAAAACAATTTTTCAGGATACCTACAAAAGGATGCATGGAAAGGATCCCGGTTTTGTAATCACCCACGCCGGTTTAGAATGCGGAGTGATTAATAGGAACTCGGCCTCCCCTATCGACATGATAGCAGCCGGGCCGATCGCAAGAAATCTTCATACGCCAGGCGAATACGTCAGTATTTCTTCTACCGCGCGATTTTGGGATTTCCTCCGCGAAGTGATGAAAAGTATATAAAACAAGAGGCTGTCACACCAATTTCTTAGTGCGGCAGCCTCATTTTCTCTCGCGAACCTAGCTAACGATAGCTCCCGCTCGGTCTGCGTCTTCTTCTGTTCCTTTTCTGCGGCTCCGCCTTGTCCTGCACTGGCGCTGACACGAGTTCCGGCTCTGACAGAGTCGGCGGATAGGGGTTGTCCTCCGCGACGGGAATGGATATGCGGATCAGCTTTTCAATATCTTTCAGCAACGGCTTTTCTTCCACATCGCAGAAGGAGATCGCCGTGCCGCCCAGACCAGCCCTTCCGGTCCGCCCGATCCGGTGGACATAGGTTTCCGGGACATTGGGCAGATCAAAATTGACCACGTGGGACAGCTCCATGATATCGATTCCTCTGGCGGCAATATCCGTCGCCACAAGAACCCTCGTCTTTCTTCCCTTAAAATTGTTTAAAGCAAGCTGCCTTGCGCCCTGGGACTTGTCCCCATGAATCGCCTGCGCCTGCACTCCCGCCTTTACCAGATCCTTTGCGATTCGATCCGCTCCATGCTTCGTCCTGGAAAACACCAGGGCCGAGGGGATGTCTTTCTCCTTTAAAAGGTGGATCAGGAGCTTCCGTTTCTCCTTTTTATCAACATAATATACGGTTTGATCGATCACCTCTACGGTGGACGAGATCGGCGTCACCGCGATCTTTACCGGGTCCTGCAAAATCGTGTCGATGAGCTTCATGATCTCCGCGGGCATCGTTGCCGAAAACAATAGGTTTTGCCTGATAGAAGGTAAATGGGAAATGATCTTTTTCACGTCATTCACCATTCCCATATCAAGCATCCGGTCCGCTTCGTCCAGTACGAAGAAACTCACATGATGCAGATTTATGAGCTTTTGATTCATGAGGTCGATCAATCTGCCCGGGGTAGCGACCAGGATGTCGATCCCGGACTTGAGTGCGTCTGTCTGCGGTTTTTGGCCGACGCCGCCGTAAATAACGAAATTTTTCAGGCCCAGATTCTTCCCGTAGCCGGAAAAGCTGTCTCCGATCTGGACGGCCAACTCCCGGGTCGGCGTCAAAATAAGCGCTCTGATCCGTCTTTGTGATTTTGGTTCCTTTTTCTCCAGCGCAAGCTTTTGCAGGATGGGAATCGCAAAGGCTGCCGTCTTGCCGGTTCCCGTCTGGGCGCAGCCGACCAGATCCCTGCCCGCAAGCAGCGGAGGAATGGCCTGCTGTTGTATCTCCGTCGGCGCCGTATATCCTTCCGCCTTTAAGGCGTCCCGGATCGGCGCGATGAGATTCAGTTCTTCAAATGACATGTTTTCTCCTTTATGGCAGAACTAGCGCAGGCTTTCCCATTGCCCATACGCTGTTCTTTTCACTTTTTCAATGGTCTTCGTGATGTATCTTGTCAGCTTTTCCTCGAAAACCTCCTCAGTAATTTCATGATTTTCTATCATGAACAGACCCTTTTCCCAGCTGGCGGTTAAGATCGGATTCAAAAGCTCCTTTGCCGTATGGCGGATCAGCTCTACGATGGCCTCCCCTTTCGGCTCCGGCGTCACGATCTGGGTCTTGCTGTTGATTTTAATATGGCCGATATCCGCAAGCTTTTTGATGATTCCGGCCCTGGTGGCGGAGGTGCCGATGCCGCAGGTTTTGATCTGCTCTCTCAGCTCCTCGTTTTCGATATATTTTCCCGCCTTTTCCATGGTGATGATCAAAGATCCGTCGGTAAATCTGGATGGAGGTCTGGTTTCCTTTTCCTCCAGATCGAAGGCGGTGACTTCGCACTTCTCTTTCTTGATCAGCTTTTGGAT
Organism: uncultured Bacillota bacterium; assembly: GCA_946408315.1. Lineage (GTDB taxonomy): Bacteria > Bacillota > Clostridia > Peptostreptococcales > Anaerovoracaceae > Anoxybacterium. The sequence continues at coordinate 4,031 of CAMJRV010000080.1, forward strand.
CGGCGATTCCGATAATTCCTCGGTTTTGGAAGAGGCGATCTCATAGACCTCTTTCCACCCCTGCTCGTTCAGGGTTTTCGAATTGGTCACAAAGATTTCCGATCCCACCGCGGTTTCCACCTTCACAGTATTGTACTCCGCAGGAGGATAAAAAATCGCAAGAAACCGTTTCACGATCAGGCTGTAAATGTTTCTCGCATCTTCATCCAGCCTTGACAGGTCCGTTGTCACATAGGTCGGGATGATGGCGTAATGGTCCGTGACCTTGCTGTCGTCAACATAGCGTTTCGTGCTCTTATCGACTGCCAGAGCTCCAAAATCCTTGATCCTCGCCACGGCTTCCTTAAAATCCGCGTTTTTATATAGTCCGTTCAGCACCTTCGGCAGCTCCGGGATAACGTCCGTAGAGAGAACCCTGCTGTCGGTCCTGGGATAGGAGATCATTTTCTTCTCATAAAGATTCTGGGCAATTTCCAGGGTTTTATTTACCGAAATCTTAAATTTCTTATTGGCCTCGGATTGCAGCTCGGCAAGGTTAAAGAGCAGGGGCGCCGGTTCCTTTTTCAGCTTTACCTCGACCTTTTTGACGACAGCCTCGTGTCCTTCCAGTTTCTTGATGATTTCCTCGGCTTCTTCCTTCGTAATATACTTGTCTTCCTCGTCCGGATCTTCTGCGGGATTTTTCTCTTTTTTCTTCTTTTGCTGCCATTTGCCCTTGTAGGCAATTCCGCTGTCCTTGGAAAGAAAGTTGGCCGTCACGCCGTAATACGGCTTCGGTACGAAATTCCTGATTTCCAGCTCCCGGTCGACGATCAGTCCCAACACACAGGTCATCACCCGGCCCACAGGAATTACGGAAGATTTATCTTCCTTCAGAAAATCCGATAATTTCTTGCCGTACCGGCAGGTATAGATTCTGCTGAAATTCATGCCGAAGAGCCAGTCCTCTTTGGCCCGGCAATAGGCAGCCTTTGAAAGCGAATCGTACTCCTGAAGGCTCTTTGCCTCTTCAATTCCTTTTTTTACCGCATCCTCTGTCTGGGAAGAGATCCAAACCCGCCTCACCGGCTTATCCGATCCGCTTTGATGATAGACCAGCCGAAAGATATACTCCCCCTCGCGCCCGCTGTCGGTACAGGAATAGATGACATCCACATCGTCCCGGCACATCAGCGTCTTGATTACGTCAAACTGCTTCGCCGTACCTTTGTTGTCGACAACGATGTATTTGTATTCTTTCGGAATGATAGGAAGGTGTTCCACCCGCCAGGATTTATACTCCGGATTATATGCATCGGGGTATGCCAGGGTAACGAGATGCCCGAAACACCAGGTGATGATGGAATTTTCCGTTTCCGCATAACCTCTGGCTCTGTCTGCCGGTGAAATCCGCACATCCAATACGTTGGCAAAACTGGCCGCTACCGACGGTTTTTCTGTTATGTATAATTGCTTGCTCAAATCTTGTCCTCTGTCCTTCATCCTCGTCGCAGTCGTCCGCAATCGCCTTGTGATTAGCAGGTTGCCCGGTCAGCGCGGCTGCGGGCCAGCACTCCTATTATATCTGAGATTTTCATTCCCCGTCAATACAATTGAAAATACGGGTTTTCCCTGCAATTGAAAAGCCGGGTCTCCCCGGCTCATTCATTTCTTCTGCCTGCCTGCTTGATCAACTCATTACCAAAGACCGTTACCGCCGCTATGAGGACAGACTGTATCACGACGGCTACAAGGACCTGGGGTGAAAACCCTTCCCCAAGGTAGATGCTCACGTAGGCCAGAGTGATCAGAAAACTGATCCCCAGGAGTATGTACGGAATAGTCCAGGTCTTTCTTAATCTGTTGTTGAGTTTCAGGAACAAACCCACGCAATACAAAAATGCAATCAGGATAAAAAGCTCAGGCCGTATAAAGTCCAATACGTTTTCCATGATTTATTTCCCTCCTTTTCAATCATCGCGCAAACGACGGAAGGACCGACCGTTATATCCACAGTCCCCCTAAAAAGTCTATGCGGGAAGACTTGGCCTTATCCCAGATAACCTCCAACTCATCCTTATCGACATCGATGAATTTTGATGTTCTCTGTTTTTCTACGTTTAAATTTCCAGCGTGTTCCAACTTCTAAAATATTTGGTCTTGATAATTTTGTTTGAAACGCATATACTAGAGATGTTCCAAAGGTACTGACTGATCGCTGTAGGTTTAAGTCAATTTCCATTTTGACTGACATCTGCAGCATTTATTTTTTGCACCGGAATAATATTTTTAGGAGGTACTTATATGAATAGTGGTACTGTAAAGTGGTTTAACGAGAGTAAAGGTTTTGGATTTATTTCCAATGATGACGGTTCAGGAGATGTTTTTGTTCATTTCTCAGCCATACAAGGAACGGGATTCAAATCCCTGTCCGAAGGACAGAAGGTGACATACGATACCGAAGCCGATCCCAGGGATTCCAGCAAGCTGCGCGCTGTCAACGTTCACGCTGCCTAACATTCGTGACCAATCCGCCCCGCATGGGGCGGATTTTTTTTGTAATTCTTTTTGGGTTGAGTAAGGATATTATAATTAACAATCAGTTTTCTTTGATAACCTTTACCTCATCTCCGTCCTTCAGGGAATCCTGCCCTGCGCTGATTACTTCATCGCCTGCCTGAATACCATTGAGGATTTCCGTATATTCCTCATCCTGAATTCCAACCTGAATCTCTCTTTTCTCCGCTTTTCCGCCATGATTCACGAAAGCGTAATAGACGCCGTCCTCATTGGCGACACTTGTATTTTTGATCGCAATGCTATTTTTATTTACGCCGAATATGATTTCAATATCGGCGAACATACCTGCCTTGAGCTTGCCGTCTGGATTGTCGATTAAAACGCTGATCGGATATGTACTTGTCGCTTGATTTGTGACCGGAGAGATTGAATCAATTTTTCCTGTATATTTTTCTCCCGACTGCAGGATAATGTTTACGCTTTGGCCGTACTGCAGTTTTGTAATATCTTTTTCCGATACGCCGCTTTCCGCAGCCAGCTTCGACAGATCAACAATTCTGAACGCCTCCTGCCCCGGCGCAGCCATTTGTCCGACCTCTAAGTTTTTCGCACTGATCACTCCTGACATCGGGGCGGTGATCCGCGTATAGTCCAGATTCAGTTTTGCGAGATTATAGTCTTCCAGCACCGTATCGTAATTGACCTTTGCAGATTCAAAATCCATCAGTGATATAGCGCCTTCCTCATAAAGACTCTTCATGCGCAAATATGTCTTTTCGACATTCTGGAACCCCAGCCGAGCCTTTTCGTACGTCCTTGCCGCGACCTCGCTGTCCAGGACCGCGAGAGTCTCCCCCTTTGATACCTGATCACCGACTCGGACATTCACAGTCAGTACCATCGATGCGATATTGGAGTTTACAGACGCCTCCTCCTTCGCCTTTAATGTCGCGGGCAGGGATAATTTATCAGAAAAATCCATGGAAAGCGGTTCCTCGGTCTTGATATAAGCCACCTGAGCCTCTTCCTTTTCTTCTTTTTTCCCGCAGCCGAAAAGACTCAAAGCAACTGCGACGATCAATGTAATAATTAGCGCTTTTTTCATATTAATACTCCCCCCGTAATTCCAATTTCGCACTCTTCGTTTTTTTCTTATCTGTCCGCTTTCTTTCTCTTCTTTCTTTGCCCTCGTTAAACGCAACATATATTGTCGGTACGACCACCAATGTGAGTACAGTTGAAACCGCAAGGCCGAATATAATGGAATATCCAAGAGGCGCGAAGAAGGCTGTCTGTAAGGTCATGGGAAGGATACCGCCGATCGCGGTGATTGCCGTTGCGAGAACCGGGATCATTCTTGTGACTCCCGTTTTGACTACGGCGTCAATGATCTCGTGCCCTTCCTCCCGCAAAAAGTTGATATAATCTATGAGAACAATCGCATTCTTAACGACGATACCTACCAAGGCCACAACTCCCAAAAATGCTGTGAAGGTAAATTCATTTCCTGTAATTGCAAGTCCGGGTATGACTCCGATAAACGATAGCGGTATGGTCGAAAGTATGATGACCGTCTGCTTCACGGAATTAAACTGGACGGTCAGGATCGCAATGATCAGGATGATTGCGATGATCATGTTTATCGCCATTTCCTTGAAGGATTCATTCATATCCTCCATCTCGCCGCCATAGCCTATCGTAACTCCTTCCGGAAGATTGTAGCTTTCGATCTTATCCTGGAACTTGCCGAGAACGTCTGAGGCAACGGTTCCTTCTTCCACGCCCGCAGTAACGGTAAACTGCCGCTTCCCGTCCTCATGGGAGATCGATGTCAGTGTCTTCGTGTCATTTACTGTAGCAAAGGCGCTGAAAGGAACCAGTGCGCCTGTCATGCTCTGGAAGTATAAGTTTTCCAGCTTCTGCTTCGTATCCAGCTTGTTTTCCGGAAGCTTAATCACGATATCGATGTCATCCTGATTGTTCCTTAATTTGGTTGATTTCTCACCTTCAACATAATTTCTGAGCGTACCTGAAATCATCAAATCATTCAGCCCAAGCAGGGAGGCCTTCTGCTTCTCCACCTGAATCTGCAGCTCCGGTGATTTCTCGTCGTTAGAGG
>CAMJRV010000081.1 GCA_946408315.1 uncultured Bacillota bacterium
GCGGAAACCAGGACAGCCGCCTGAAGTCGATCCAGAGTCAGATCGACAGGGTGCAGAAGCAGTTACAGAACCTTTCCGGTAATGACAAAATGTCTTTAGAAGAAAAAATGAACAAACAAAAGGAGCTGCAGCAACAGCTTCAGGATCTAAATAAACAGCTGGCGCAAAGAAAAGCGGAGATTCAGCAGGAGCAGCGGGAAAAGGCGGCTGCAAAAGACAACAGTCAGGCGACGGTTTCAAAAAATACTGACAGACAGGAATTCAGTGCGGTTGGAATCGCTTCTATGCAGAGCATGATCCGTGCGGATGCTTCCATGAAGCAAGTAAAAGCAGTCCAATCTGCTAAAACCAGTATGGAGGGTCATGCCGGCGTATTAGAAAGAGAAATAAAAACGGACAAAGGAAGAGGCGGCTCTGCGGAACGAAAAGAGGCGGAACTCGAAAGCTTGAATAAGCGCATTCAGGATGTCTCGGAGAATATGATGGAGCAAGCTTCTGATGTCAATACGGCACTGGAAAAATCCGAAAGAGAAAATGGAACAAAGACCGAAGAAAATGAGGAGAGAGCGGAAGCGCTAAATCGCGATGATGCTTTAACAAGTACAGAAGTTGGCGGCGCGGCCAAAGCGGACGAAAACACGGTTCAAAAAAGAAAATAGAAAATCTCAAATAAAGTAAGCCCATGGGTTTTGATCTGTGGGCTTACGCCATGAGCGGCGCTGTCCGGTCGTCACGACCTGCACGCCGCTTTTTCTCGACAGTCCGGGATTGACGAAAAAACGCCGGTCAAGTATAATGAAAAGTGCATTGCTAATAGACGATAGAAGTGCGAGAAACGATACACAAGGAGATACACTATGAGATTAAGAAAAGACGCCGACGATCTGCAGGAGGAAGAAATCCTGCTGATTGCAAAGGTTTCCGACGCCCTCGCCCATCCGGCCAGGATCAAGATTTACCGTTTTATCATGCAGAACAACCGGAACAGAACCTCGGTCTGCAACAAGGACGTGGTCGCCGCCTTCGATTATTCCCAGGCAACCATTTCTCAGCACATCAAGAAGCTGGTCGAGGCGGAGCTGGTACAGGTCAAAAAAGATGATAAGTATTCCATGTATTTCGCGAACATCGGTATTTTAGGAAAGTACCTCAACGCAACAAAAAAATTTGAGTGAGATCAACTCACTCAAATAAGGAACAGGACGACAAAATACAGGATCAGAAAGCCAAACCCAATCGGAATGCCGAGCTTCGCCCACTCCTTGCTTCCTATTTCCAGCTTACATGCGGATATGATGTTGGGTATATTGCCGGGGATCAGGATTCCGCCGCTGATCAGCAGGCCCATCAGGATCGCCTTGACCTGGGTGATCGTCATCATCGGGCTGATCTCTGCCGCTGCCAGGGTCGCGTTATCCAGTACCGCAGATATGATGTTGATCCAGTAGAGGAGCATGCTGTCCAAGTGGATCACGTATGTATTGATCAGGGGCTTAAATCCTGCCCCTAAAAGCTCCAGCGCTACGATGAACAGGAAGATCTTTGCCGCGCGCATCACGATGCTCGGAAAGTTCTCTACGGTCGGCGCCATAGGGCAGTCCGGATCTTCCTCATCCATTTCCTCCCGGTGGATCAGAACGACATTCCGTCCGACGGCGACCGCTCCAAACAGCGCAAGAAGGAGAACTCCCGGGACGATATAAATGCCGAGGGTGCGGAGGAGAAAGAAGAAATCCTCATCCAGCAGCGATACGACGATGGTAGCCAGAGGCTCTCCGATAGGAGTCAACGCCGCCCCCAAGCCTATGGAAAAACAGGCAATGACGCACAGCCTGATCTTATACGTTCTCTCAAAGGGCAGTGCCTGAACGATTTCCACCAGAACAAGAGATGCGATGATAGCCGTAATCACGCTGGACAGCAGACCTAAAACAGCGATCACGAGAAACAGGAACACATAGAGAGAACATCTCCGGGTCGCAAACTCCACACAACTCCTTATCTTCTCTACGGAATACTTGAATATGATTCCCGCTACCAGCACCGCTCCGGTAATAAAATACAGCATCTCATTATGGAAAATATGCAGGAACAGTCCGGGAGATATTTCCCCGGAGATAATGACTACCAAGATTCCCATGACAAACAAAAAGCATTCCAGATTGTGTTCAATCTGTTTCACGAGAAAGGGCAGCACGAGAATTGCCGCGAGCGCTAATAATAAACCTATAATCATGACAAACCTTTCTGACTCTGTTACACCGCTAGGTGTATACTGTATACAGTGAAAACGAAAAAATATATGCTTGTTAATATTATATCAAAGTTATGGATTATTGCAATACCAAATTTACCTTCTTCAACCATTTGATATAATTCGATTATAAAAACAATTTTTGGCATATAAGTATTTTTTATTGCAAAATCGATCGACGAAATAGATTATCGGTGATAAAATGGCAATATTAGTCGAATATTAATGTTTGTGAGGGACGTTCCAATGAAGATCACTCTATTCGTCATCATTCTAATCCTCATCATCTTGCTCCGCATTTCCTACCGGCGCAATTCCGCGGCGCGGAGCGACAGTGAAAAATCAACCCTCGTCAGGGAGGTCCTGTTGGATATCTCCGATAAAATGTCGGAAAACCGGGATCCGCTCGACTTATATCAGCACATTCTGGAAGCCTGTCTGAAGCTCATCCCAAAAGCAAAATCCGGAAGCATTTTTCTGGTCGATTCGGAGGGGCTGCTGACCGCAGTCGCATCCGCAGGCTTCAACAGCAGTGAAATCATGCACGTCAGGTTCAGGCCGGAAGAAACACTTCTCGCTGCCGCCACCGGCGGCAAAGCCGACCAGACTGTCGTAATCAACCGCGTCGAGGAGGTCGTCCAGAAAAATGATTTAAACTGGGAATACAGCGGATTCGCCGTCCATTCTGAAATAGCGGCGCCTTTACAGCTCGACGGAGGGCTTGCCGGAATGCTCTGTATCGACGGAGACCAGATCGATATCTTCTCCGATCAAGATGCCCATATGCTGGATTATATGGCAAATCAGATCGGCCTCCTCCTCAAAAATCAGAAGCTGTACGACGAAATCCGCCGCCTCTCCCGATATGACAGCCTGACCCATCTGTTGAACAGGATCAGCTTTGAGCGGGAAGCCGTAAAGCTGCTGAGCGACCCTTCTAAAAATATGGAGACCCTCTATTTTGTCCTGATTGAACTTGACGATCTGAAAACCGCCAACGAGGCTCTGGGCCATCACGTCGGAGATGAGATCATTCGGGCTCTCCCGGAGACCGTAGCAAAATACCTTGGAAGAAACGATCTTTTCGGACGGTACAGCGGGGATGAATTTGCAGTCGTCATTCAGGGCGATTCCGTAAAAGTCAACGAAATCCTCGAAGAATCGAAGAAAGAGTTTGCGACGCGGAAATATGGTTTTGAAGGGAACAGCTTCACCCCAGGCTTCCGCTATGGAAAGGCATCCTTCAAAGAAGGACAGTGCGATCTCAATATGCTCTGCGGCCTCGCCGATCGCAGGATGCAGGAAATGAGAGCTTCAAAGAGTGAAACAAGACCGATCAGAGGCCGTTTCCGTTTGAGCACCTAACCACATTACTTATGATAGACCTCATTTCTTATGATCTTAAAGCTTCTATAAATCTGTTCCAGCAGGATAACCCGCATCATCTGATGGGGAAACGTCATTCTGGAAAAAGAAAGCCGGAAATCCGCTCTGGCCAGCACTTCCCCGGACAATCCGAGAGACCCTCCGATCACAAAGACCAGGTCGCTTTTTCCGGAAAGTCCCAGAGACGCGATCCGTTCCGACAAGGATTCCGAGGTGAGCTCTTTTCCCTGGACCTCCAGGGCGATGACGTAAGCCTCTTTTTTTATTTGCTTTAAAATCGCTCTCCCCTCCGCCTCCTTGACCGCCGTTTCCTCTGCTGCCGAGGCGTTGTCGGGAGCTTTTTCTTCTTTCAGTTCGCTTATCGTTAATGTACAATATTTGCTCAGACGTTTGCTGTATTCCTGCACGGCTTCCGTCCAGTAGCGCTCCTTGAGCTTCCCGATGCATATCACTGTAATATTCATAAAATTTGTTCCTCAAAATACGCATCCGCGGGAGTATAAACTCACCGCGGATGGCAGACAAAAATTCGATTTTAACTCACGGCTCTTTATTGCGGCGTCTGGTTCAATTCCGGAAGCTCCGACGTCGTATCCATCGACGTCAGGGTGACGCTGACGGTCATGGGCCTTTGATTCCTGATCACGGACAGCTTCACCTTATCCCCCGGTCTGTACTGGAACAGGCTGCTGATCAGCTGGGTCATGGATTCGATCTTCTTATCCTCCAGCCCGGTTATGATGTCCCCCTCCTTCAGCCCGGCCGCCGCAGCCGGCGAATCGGTATAGATCTGAACGATGTAAACTCCGGTCTCAGTTCCGAGCTTCGCATCTGGATACGCCTGTAAGTAATCCTTTACCCCTACCCCTTTGATTCCGATATAGGAGCGTTTGAATTCTCCCTTTGCCTTGATTTCATCCACGATAGGCTTCGCCGTGTTGATCGGGATGGCAAAGCCGAGTCCTTCGCCGCTCTGAGCCTTTGCGGTGTTGATTCCGATGACCTCGCCCTTGCTGTTGAGCAGCGGACCGCCGCTGTTTCCCGAATTGATGGATGCGTCGGTCTGAATCAGGCCCTCCATCGTCACCTGGGACTGTCCGTCGGAGACGTTGATCGACCGGTCAAGGCCGCTGATGATACCCTGGGTCACGGTCCTGTCGAAGGCCATTCCCAGAGGATTTCCGATTGCGGCAGCATAGGCTCCGATCCTTACATCTTCAGAATTGCCAAGCTCGGCCGCCTTCAAATTGTCCGCTTCTATCTTTACGATGGCGAGGTCGATATTTTTATCGTTCCAGAGCACCGTGCCGGGAACTTCTCTCCCGTCGGTGAGCTGTACGACCATCTTCTCCGCCGTCCCATCGCTTACCACGTGGGAATTGGTCAGGATATAACCCTTTTCATCCACGATGATTCCGGTTCCGACTCCGCTCTGAATTCCCTTCTGCTGGCCGAAAAAGCTCTGGTATGTTACTTCCGTACTGGTGCTGATTCCCACTACCGAAGGCCGCACTTTGGCTGCGATGGCTTCCGCCGTGTTGATCTCATCGTTGGGATTGATCGTGATGTCGGAAAAGGACTGACCCGACAGATTCGATCCGTAGAAGTACATGGCGGCGACTCCGCCTCCAAACCCGGCGCCTGCGGAAAGCAGCACGACCAGGATCACTGCGATCACCTTGCGGAAGCCTTTTCCCCGCTTCTTCGGAGGCGCTGCATACGCTGCCGCCGTTTCTGCGACGAAAGGACCGGCTCCAAGCCCGCTGGTTCCGCCAGGTCCGCCGGTGCCTCCGGTTTCTCTGTAAGTGTCTCGTTCTTCTCTATTTTCGCTTATTACCCCATCTCTATATTCTTCGTTCTCCATTTTAATCCCCCCATTACTAGATCTCATAGATCAAGCTGATCTCATCCCTTATGATCGTATTGAGTTTTAAATGCTTGCCTATGTAAAAATCTGCTTCTTCCAGGATGTTCTTTACCGTCTGGTAGGCCATTTCCGGGAAGTTGTTTTCCTTGCTCAGGTGGGCCAGCAGCACATACCGTTCCTTTCTGCTTTCAGACAACAATCGCAATAAAGTTTCCCCTGCAGCTACATTGGATAAATGCCCTTCCTCGCCTAAGACTCTCTGCTTCAAGAACCACGGATACCTTCCCAGCTTTAACATGTCTATGTCGTGATTCGCCTCAAGGATCAGAATATCCGCCTCTTTTATTTCTGAAATGATCTCTTCGCTCATGCACCCGGTGTCGGTTACGATGCTGATCTGTTTTCCCCCCGATAAAAAAGTGTAGCCCACAGGCTCTGCCGCATCGTGGGAAACGCGGAAGGTCTTCACCCCGATATCGCCGATCTGGAGCCGATCTCCCGTCTCAAAGATCACCCGCTGCTCCTCGCAGCCCGCACCGCTGATCTGATTCCAGGTCAGGACATTGGCATAGGCTTTCAGGTTTTTTTCCTTTTTCAGAAGCGTCTTCACACTCTTTGTGTGATCACTGTGCTCGTGAGTAATCATCAGGGCTGCCAGCTGCTCTCGCGGCGTACCGGTCAGCTCCAGCCCTTCAAATATTTTCTTGCCGCTGATCCCTGCGTCTACCAATATGGCGGTGCGCTCCGATTTCACCAGGTAGCAGTTTCCGCTGCTTCCGCTTGAAAAGGAACAAAAGCTCAATGTCATCGTCATTTCTCCTCTATTGTCTGCTATAATTGTGATGGATTTATGTTTTTGATCTGAAGAAACGGAAAAATTCCGCTTTGGCGGCTGACGAATTGCCTTTCAGCTGATAAATTACTGCTCCCAAGCCAAAATATGCTGGATTTTGCCTCGGTTGTATGTAATCTTCCATGCGGGGAAGGCTGTGTCCGTGATTGGGGATTCGGCGTCGAAGACGCTGGAATCGAGCCAGTAAACCAGAGAAATATCCTCTACGTAGATTTTTTCCTCTTCCGTGTTTTCGCTCATAAATTTGATCAGCGCCGCCCGGGCGGGGATGACTTCCTTCTCGATATCGTTGATTTCCACCGGCTTCAGCCAATTGCGCTGAAAATCGGTGATTTTGCCGTTCCGTATGGTGCAGACGATGCTGCTGTCCTCTATGGCGATCCCGTTTATATAATTTTTGTAGGTCACCAGGGTTTCTTTTTCCTTGTGTTCAACGCGGTCAAAGGTGACGGTATCCGTCATCAGGCCGCAGGCTTCAATAAAAGCCTCCGCCAGGGCGATGAAGTTTTCATCCGACCGCTCCCGTATCGGCAGGCTTTTCTGAGCGGCAAGCTGCTTCTGCACGGTCTCCTCGTCCACCTTGTCATAAGAAACGGTTAACTTTGGCATTCTCCGATGCCCTTCCGGAATATCCGTTTCGACAAATATATTTTTTTCTTCCAGCAGCTTGACCGTTACGTCCCGCATCTCTCTCTCGTCATCCCAAAACCGGTTGTTCTGCGATAAATAGGTGGCGATCAAAACCAGATTGGTAACGAGCAGCGCGACGATCAAAATGCTCTTCGCCTTCGTCCAGTCCATATTTCCAGCTCCTTTGCCGTTATCCGGCGGAATATCCGACGGCCTCCTCCGTATACAGGTCAAAATAAATTTCGGTATCGTTCATCCTGACGATCCAGACCGGCCGTATCTCTGTGATCTCCCGGTCCGCCTGCTTTAAATAACCGATCTGCATACTATTTACCAAAGATGCGACGTCTTCAAACGTCACGGATTGATTGACGGCCGCATTTATTTCACCCGTCAGCAGCAGCGTATCGTAAATATATTGATAGTTCTGCGCAATCACATTTACGGCGGACAAGGTCTCTTTGTCCCCTGTCCCGGTTTCGACGGCCTTGATATCTTCCGGATCAAAATTGATGACGTGCCGTTTATAGTAAGTGACCTGTCCGTAAGTCACCTCTACGACGATAGGGTCGCCTTCCTCATAGTAGAGGGGGCTTCCGTTGATCTCCATCCCGAAAACGAACCGGTACCCTTTATCCTTATTTGGATACGGTACTGCGGCCTTCAGGTAAAGCGACTTGCCGTTTTCCTCCAAAGATCCCCAGGACCCATGGCTCGCAACAAAGCTCATTGCGGTTTTCAGCGCGTCGGTAAAGCTCTGCTCCGCCCGTCCTCCGCTCTGTTCTTCCTTATATTCGACGCTTCCGTCCGTATTTACGGTCAGCACGTTTTGACCGTACCCGTACATATAGATGACAGTCCCGCTTTCCTCCGTGATTCGCCTCACAAAATCAAAATTTCTTCCGAAAAATCGCTCTGCCAGAGCACTGATCTTCTCTGTCTGATAGGAATAGAGGTCCTGCCGGAACGGCAGGTTTTTCAGATTCGCTTCGATGGCAAGGGGGACGAGGCTGTCATTCTTCACGCCAAGTCCGGTGAGATAGCTGCTGATGGGATAGTAGATCGAATAGCCTCTCGCCTCGATGGAATCGATCAGAGCAGAAAAACCCGTGCCGGGCGAACTGCCGTCGCCCTTGTTGTCTGCGCCGTCCAGCCAGTAATATTTTTGATTCTTTCCGTCGCAGATAAAAAGGCTTTTCCCGCCGTCTATCACGGAATAACCGATGGCTGTCACCGCTTCGATCGCATCATAGCTCTGTGCCTTTTTCATCTTAAAATTAGAACAGAAATCACCCATGGGGACCGCGTAACTGAATTCAGCCCGTATCGATTTCAGCGCCATCGCCTGCTGATACTGGGCATAGGTGATTTCCTTCACCAGAATACTCTCTGCAGGTCCGAATTTCCCAAGCTCTTCAACAAAGCTGCGTTCGCCGGTATCTCCGCCGTACCAGACGTCGTCCGCACGGACGACCGTATAGTTGTCCAGCCCGAAATTTACGATGATCTCCTCCGGTTTGAGCACACTGACAATTTCCGGCACCTTGCCTATGGTTTCCTTGGAAGAAGGTTTTAATCCGTCAAATGATATATTTCCCCAAAAAAAGTATAATAGTAGTAC
>CAMJRV010000082.1 GCA_946408315.1 uncultured Bacillota bacterium
CATAAAGTCCGTGCCATTCATTTCATCATACGCTTGCAGCGCACCCAGGATTTCATCGCTGAATCTCACCATGGCTTCCGGGTTTCCGCTTTCCCATATGAGCCTGTAAGTTCCCAACTGATCATACCGGTATAGGCCCTTGCTGCGCTGCTCCCCAGCTGACAGCAAATTGGTAATCAATACGGCTTCGTTATAACTATCCGAGATTTGATCTATTTTTCCGTATTGGTTTCCGACTCCAATTGTAATATCGAAATCGCCGAAGGCAGCCTGCGTCCGGGCCGCCAGATTTCGTATCTCGTTTATCTCTTTCTCGTACAGGTCTTTCCTGGCCCCATGATCCTTCAAAATAACAGCAATTCCCATATCAACCGGAATAGCAATTGCTTCATTGAAAAAAAGACTGCTGATGCCTTTTATTAATTTTTCACAAAGCTCCTTGAAACGCTCCTCGCTAACGTCGCCTTTCTGCGCTATTCTCAGCAGAAAAACTCTGCTCCGACAATTCTCCATGAACCCCAAATACTTAAGCTGCGTCCTTAATTCCGGAGTGAGCTTGACATCCTCTTTTCCCAAGAGGATTGATTTTAACAGGTCAATTGGAATTCGATTCCGGCTCGCCTCCACCGAAAGAAATTCACCTATGAGGTGTGACAGCGTAGAGATTTTTACGTCCCAAGGCATTATAAAAATCGGGAAATCATGAACATTGCCATAATCGATTACTCTCTTTGGAATTTCCTTTATATATGGGCCTAAAGCGAATACGATACCCGCCATCTTGTAGCGATACGCCTCCATCACAATGGATATGAAATCCTCATCCGAATCGATTGCCAGTCCCGTTACAAAATTCAAATCTCCCTCATTTGAAAATCTTATCGTGTCAATTACTTCTATGGCCGCGGTCCAACAGATCTGCCTTTTTAAACCGCTCTCGCCTGCCACTATCTCCAAACACCGGCATTCCGGGATGCTCAGGATGTCTTCAAGTAATTTGGCCACCGTTTTTTCACTCCCTTGGCAATTAAATCATTTATTTTGATTAAATAAGATTATACACCTCCGCCAAGGGGGCGGCAAGCCCGTCAAAAGCCTGTGACAGTGCTACTTCATCATTTCGATACGTATGAAAGTCCACAATCTGCAGGTCTTTAAAAGCGTAAACCATGATTGTTTTCTGCTTTGGGTCCACTACCCAGAATTCCGCAACGCCGGATAGCATATAGGTATTCAGCTTTTTCACCATGTCGATGGAGCGGGTGCTGGGAGAAAGAATTTCGACGACCAGCGAAGGGGTTCCCATATAGCGGCCTTTTTCGTTGAGGGTTTCTTCAATATTACATGCGATAAACAGATCCGGCTGACACACGTCCGGATCTTTGATTTCCGGCTTGAAAAAGTGAACGTCAAAGGGCGCATAGAAGACCTTGCACTTCTTCCCCTTTAGAAAATGACTGAAGGCCAGGTACAGATTTCCCGAGATCGCCTGATGCTCCATGCTCGGGGAGCCGAGAAGTATGATCTCCCCGTCGATAAACTCCATCCTTAGCTCGCTTTTTTCAGAGATCTCCATGAACTCCTCGTAAGATACCTTTTTCCCCCCATACTGATAGTCCAATGCCTTCTCTTTCACCTGCATGAGATAATACCGGTCGTAGTCAGACAGGTAGGGCGTCATCCGGATGGCCTTCTCTCCATTCTTCGTAATGACTACCTCATTGTTCTCGTTGACATAATCGATGTATTTTCCCAGATTCTTTTTCAGTTCAGTGGCAGTAATCGTTTTGCTGTTCTCACGATTTTCACTCATATCATCACCCCCCGTACGACAAAATATAAATATCGTACGATCATTATATCATATCGTGCGATATTTGCAATCTTTTTCGTTCGAAACGTTAACTGCTGTGGTTCGACTCATGGAAATTCTTCAGATTGCCAATCTTTTGGCTTCGCTGCTTCAGGATCTCGTCAATTTCATCCAAGCTGATCTCTTCATTGACCATCAGGACGGTCAGATGATACAGCAGGTCACAGATCTCTTCTCTCAGGTCCGACTGAGCCTCGGCCTTCCTTTCCCTGGCCTCCGGGTCATCAGAGTCCTTGTCGCCGGCTGCGATGCTTTTGGCCGCGTCGGCATTCTTCGCGGCAATGATGACTTCGCTGCATTCCTCGCCGCACTTTTTCAGAATTTTATCCAGCCCCTTCTGGAAGAGGTAGCAGGTATAGGACTTTTCGGAAAACGTCTTCTGCCGCTCCCGCACCACGCGATAAAGTTCATGCAAGGGACTGTCGGATGTCACGTTCTCCCCGCCGGCAAAATCCGCCGTATCTCCCGCTTCATTCCTGCGAAAATCAGCAACGCCGCCTTCCTGGAAGAAACAGGTTTCTGCTCCTGTATGACAGGCCGGGCCTGTCTGCTCTACTTCAACGAGCAGCGTGTCGTCGTCGCAGTCTCCCGTGATGCTGATTACCTTCTGGACATGGCCGGACGTCGCCCCCTTGTTCCAGAGCTCCTTCCGTGAACGGCTGTAAAACCAGGTATAGCCGGTTTCAACAGTTTTTTTCAGACTTTCCTCATTCATATATGCCAGCATCAGCACCTTTTTCGTATTTTTTTCCTGTATGACGGCAGGAATCAAAGGCGCCTTGATGAAATATTTGGTTAAATCCATGATTTTCTCTCCATTTCTAAATGATCCGTTTACAGTACATTTGCTTCACAAATGCGGATAGATGCGCACCGGCAGACCGTTCTCGCTAAGCTCTGCCTTTACCTGGCCGACGGTCAATTCCCCGTAATGGAAAATAGACGCCGCCAGCGCCGCATCAGCATCCGTCTTCTGAAACAGCTCTGTAAAATGGGACAGCTGCCCGCAGCCTCCGGAAGCGATCACCGGAATATTCACGACGCCGCAGACCGCATTGAGCATATCCACATCGAAGCCCTGTTTTGTGCCGTCGGCATCCATGGAGGTCAAAAGGATTTCTCCCGCCCCCAGCCGCTCGGCTTCCCTGGCCCACTGGACTGCGTCGATCCCCGTATCGATCCTTCCGCCGTTGACGAAGATATTATACTTTCCCGGCCCCGTCTTTTTGCCGTCGATGGCCACTACTACGCACTGGCTTCCAAACCGGGAGGCCGCTTCCGATATGATGGCTGGGTTTCGGATGGCAGCCGAATTTACCGACACCTTATCCGCCCCTGCAAGCAGCAGTTCCCGGAAATCGTCAGCAGTCCGGATCCCGCCGCCCACGGTCAGCGGCACAAAAACGTTCCGCGCCGTCCGCCTTACCACATCCAGCATCGTTCCCCTTCCCTCGTGCGTAGCGGTGATGTCGAGAAACACGATTTCATCCGCCCCCTGTTTATCGTATTCGATGGCGCATTCCACCGGATCGCCTACCTCTTTGATTCCGACAAAGTTGATTCCCTTAACCACCTTGCCATCCCGGACGTCGAGGCAGGGGATAATTCGTTTCGCAAGCATGATGATTCTCCTCTACTATACTGTGCTTATTTTCCCAGTTGCTCTCCCGCACAATGCGCAATTGCATCTTTCAAAGAGAGCGTTCCCTTATAGATCGATTTCCCGCAGATAGCCCCGTAAAGTCCCATCTCTTTTAATGCAGCGATATCTTCAATGGTGTGGATTCCGCCGCTGGCAATGATGTCGCAGCTCACCGCTTCGTTGATCCGGAAAAGCTGTTCCAGATTCGGACCCGACAGGGTACCGTCCTTGGAGATATCGGTAAATATGATGCAGCCGACTCCTGCAGCTTCCATCCGCTTTGCCAGATCAAGATATGATACTCCACTGTCGGTCAGCCAGCCGTCCGCCGACACCATTTCATTCCTCGCGTCGATCCCCACGGCGATCCTGCTTCCATATTTCCCTACGGCTTCCCTGACCAGCTCCGGGTTGGAAATGGCCGCGGAACCGATGATGATGCGCGAAATGCCCTGTTCCGCATAGTAGTCGATGCTCTCCATCGTCCGGATGCCTCCGCCCAGCTCCACCTTCAGCGCCGTATTCTTTACGACCTCCAGAAACACCGGGCTGTTCTTCAGGCTTCCTTCCTTTGCCCCGTCCAGATCCACCATATGAATCCATTCCGCTCCCGCCGCCTGAAAGGCCAGGGCCGTTTCCAGCGCGTCTTCGGCAACCCTCTCCACGGTGGCAAAGTCGCCTTTGGTCAGCCTTACACACTGACCGTCCTTTATGTCAATGGCCGGTAAAATAATCATTTCTGTTCTGCCCTCCGTCTGTTTTCACTGTTTTCACTTTTTCCGTCTTCCCCTTTTCCGATCATTTCAGGCTCCGATCCGGTCATTCCAGCGCTCCGAAATTTTTCAAAAGCCGCAGGCCGACTTCTCCGCTTTTTTCCGGATGAAACTGGGTCCCGTAGACGTTGTCCTTGAAGACAAGTCCCGGAATCGTTTCCCCGTACTCGCTGTAAAGGGAGATATACTGTTTTTCCGTCACGGCCCGATAGGAATGGACATAATAGAACCGGTCTCCTTCTGCGATCCCTTTTGACAGCGGGCATTTGTTCTCAATCTTAACGTCGCTCCAGCCCATGTGGGGAATTTTCAATCCGGCCGCCTCAATCCGGCGGACTTCTCCAGGAATCAGAGAAAGCCCTCGGACCTTTTCAAATTCATAGCCCCAATCGAACAGCATCTGCATTCCGAGACAGATTCCAAGAAGCGGCTTTTTCCCCGCCTCGTCCACGATGATTTCCGCCAGGCCGGAGCCTGCCAACATCTTCATGGCGTCGGGAAACGCCCCCACCCCGGGGAGAATCAGGCGGTCCGCCCCTTTAATCTCCTCGGGGGAGGAGGTGATTTTATTTTCCAATCCCAGAAAATCCAGCGCATTTTTCAGGCTGAACAGATTTCCCGCTCCATAATCGATGATTCCTATCATAAAATTATTCCTTCCTGCGAACCTGCCGCGTGTGTTCTCTTGGAAACCGCCGTTTCTATAGACTTCCCTTGGAAGAGAGCACTCCGCCGCCTTCCTGCTTTACCGCCGCCTTTAAAGCGTGAGCAAAGGCCTTGAAAATTGCCTCCGCCTTGTGATGATCGTTCTTTCCGTACAGCAGATTGATGTGCAGCGTGACCAAAGCATTCATGGCAAAGGCCCTGAAAAATTCCTCCACCATAGCCGAGTCCATATCACCCAGACGGTAATCTCCGAACTCGCCGTTGAACACCAGATACGGTCTCCCGCTGATATCGACACAGCAGGAGGCAAGGGCCTCATCCATGGGGATTACGGCATTCCCGTAGCGAGCGATTCCCGACTTATCGGAAAGAACCTCCGCAAAAGCCTTTCCCAATACGATCCCCACATCCTCCACCGAGTGATGACAATCGACGTTCAGATCTCCTTTGCAGTCCAGGTTCAGGTCAAAGCCGCTGTGAACGGCAAAGGCCGTCAGCATGTGGTCGAAAAACCCGATCCCGGTGCTGATCTTGCTGCTCCCCTGTCCGTCGAGATTTAAGGTCAGCCCGATTTTTGTCTCCTTTGTTTCTCTTTTAATATATCCCTCTCTCATGACATCACCTCTAAAATTTCGGAAAGCGCCGAAACGACGCGGCCATTTTCTTGCTGCGTACCCGCCGTGATCCTGAGATAATCTCCCAGCCTGCGGACGATGATGGATTTCAGCTTCAGTTCTTCATAGACCCGTTCCGCCTCGTCAAGCTCCATCAATACGAAATTGGTTTCTGGCTTTAAGACCCTTCTGACTCCGTTTCTTTCTCGGAGCCCGGTCAAACCCTGATAAAGCTCGTCCCGCGATTTCTTGATCTCTTCTATCGCGCCCTTGATGTAGTCGGGGTTGGAAAAGATCACCGTGCCGACGGCCTGGGTCAGGGCGTTTACGTTATACGGCGATCTGACGCTGTGGAGGGCCTTCACGATTTTGGGCGACGAGACGGCAAAGCCGAGACGGACCGCCGCAAGACCCAACGCCTTGGAACAGGTTTTCAATAGGATCAGGTTGTCGTATTTCTCCGCAACCTTGATGATCGACTGGTCGGAGAAATCCATGTAGGCCTCATCCAAAATTACCAGAGCGTCGGTATTTTCAACGATATGGAGCACGTCTTCCCTGCTCATGACCAGCGAGGTAGGGCTGCAGGGATTGGAAAGAATCACCGCGTCGGGTTGATTCCTGCTGACGGCGTCCATCACATCTCCTGCCGTCAGGATCAGATCGTCCTCTTTTTCGGCCAAAAGATTGGTTTTTTCATAGATCGTTCCATAGAACCGGTACATGGAAAAGTCCGGGGAAAAGGTCAGCACCCGGTCTCCCGGCCGCAAAAACGCGCCAAGAATCACGGTGATCAATTCGTCGGAGCCGTTTCCGGCGACGACAGAGCCCGGATCGATCCCATAAAACTTTGCAATTTTTTTACAAAGCTCTGACGCCATGGGGTCCGGATAACGGTTTAATGCTATGCCGGAAAGGGCGGAAAGGAATTGATCCCGAAGCGCCTCTCCCGAGTCGAGAAAGCTCTCGTTGGCATCCAGCCTGATCTCGTAATTACCCGCTACGGCATCATATGGGATCAAGTTTTTTACTTTATCATTCAATTCATACGTCATCTGATTCAAACCTCACTTTGATGGAATTGGCGTGGGCGTCAAGCCCCTCCTTGCCCGCGATGGTGATGATATCTTCGCTGTCGCCCTTCAGGGCCTCCCTTGTATAGAAGGTATAGCTCATTTTTTTAACGAAGCTGTCCACACCCAGAGGGGAAGAGAATCTTGCTGTCCCCGAAGTCGGGAGCACGTGGTTTGTCCCGGAAAGATAATCTCCCAGGGGTTCGGGAGCATATTCGCCGCAAAAGACGGAGCCTGCATTTTTAATCTGGGAGAGATAATCCATCGGTTCCCTGACCATGAGCTCCAGATGCTCCGGTGCTATGATATTTGCCAGCTCGATCATTTCCTCCATGTTCTTGCAAACGATGACGGCGCCGAAACCAGCCAGCGACCTTTCGATGATTTTCCTTCTGGAAAGCGCCGCCTTCTGAAGCTCCACCTCTCTTACCGTTTCCTCCGCAATCCTCCGGCTCGTCGTAAGCAGGACTGCGGACGCCATGGGATCATGCTCCGCCTGGCTCATCAGATCCGCCGCGATATATCTGGGGTTGGCCTCTTCGTCGGCCAGGACCAGAATCTCGCTGGGACCTGCGATCATGTCGATGTCCACCTGTCCAAAGAGCAGCTTTTTTGCCGTCGCCACGTAAATATTCCCCGGACCGACGATTTTATCCACCACAGGAAAGCTCTCTGTCCCAAAGGTCAGAGCCGCCACCGCCTGCGCTCCCCCTGCAAGAAAGACCCGGTCGACGCCGGCCAGCCATGCGGCCGCCAGGATATCGGGGTTTGCTCTGCAAACCAGACCGGCTTGAGACGGTGCCTCGACAGCGGGAGACGCCGCCTCAACGATGGGAGGCGTCACCATGACGATTTCCTTCACGCCTGCAATGCGTGCCGGAATGGCATTCATCAATACAGTGGAGGGATAGGCTGCCGTTCCGCCGGGCACGTAGATGCCGACTCGTTCCAGTCCTCGGACGAGCTGCCCCAGAATGACGCCGTTTTCCTTCTTCAGCTCATAACCCTGTCTCACCTGCTTCTCGTGATATGCCGCGATATTTTCCGCGGCATGTTCCAAGGCTTTCCTGAGTCCGCTGTCACAGCGGTCAAAAGCCCGCTTCATTTCTGCTCGTTCTATTTCAAACGGATCGGGGCTTGCCCCGTCGAACTGCATTCCGAAGCGTCTCACCGCTTCGTCTCCCTTCTCTCTGACTTCCTGAATGATAGAGAGCACCGCTTCATTGGCGGAAAGGTTGAGTTCCCCCGCCCGCCGTTTCATCTCCGCAAGAAATTCATATTCTCTGCGATTATCGGTATTTATTATTTTCATTTTGAACCTCGCAACTTTTTCTGGATGTCGGAAATCAACGCTTCAATCTCCGCCTTTTTCAGTTTCATGCTGGCTACGTTCACGATCAGACGAGCAGAAACGTTCCTGATCTCTTCGATGACCTCCAGACCGTTTTCCGCCAGCGTCGTTCCCGTCTCCACGATATCGACGATTCCGTCGGCTAAAGACAGCAAGGGAGCCAGCTCCACGGAGCCTTCGATCTTGATTACCTCAACGTCCATCCCCTTGGATTCAAAGTAGGAACGGGCCACCTTCGGGTATTTCGTAGCGATCCGTTTGGTGCAATATCCCCCGTAGAAGTCGGAGCCCTTTGGCGCAGCCAGCGCGAACCTGCATTTTCCAAAGCCGAGATCCAACACTTCATAGAAGGTTCCTCCGCTCTCCACGATAGTATCTTTCCCCACGATGCCCACGTCGCAGACGCCGTGCTCCACATAGGTGATGACGTCCGCCGCCTTGGCGAGCACCACATCCATATCTTTGTCCGGAATGGAAAGCAGGAGCTTTCTCCCTTTTTCTTTCAGGTTGGTGCAGTCGTAGTCCATCTGTTCAAACAGTTCCACGATGCTCTTTTCCAGCCTGCCCTTCGTCAATGCGATCCGGACATTATTCTTCTTTTCCTCGCCCTCGCAG